>CAYOVI010000162.1:0-1671 GCA_964407365.1 uncultured Ferrithrix sp. | reverse complement strand
GCTTCGTCAAAATATGTCTCGCCATATTGTGTGTGCGGCCCGCCGTGCACGTTCAACAACATCGGGTACTTCTTCGATGGGTCAAAGTCGCGTGGCTTCATCATCCACACGTCGATTTCGCTAGGCCCGCCCTTGTAATTTGAACCGCACGGCACTGTGAAGTGCTCCCAAGTTTGCGGCGGCGAAGCCGCCACGAGAGCTGCACTCAAATCACTCAGGCGACGCTCGCCAGACTTTGTCAGCACATACAACTCGGTCAGGCGATTCACCTCGCTGGCTACGAATGCGATCGTATGTTTTCCGCCCTTGCCAGCAGCGTTGAACGCCTTAACGATTCGCCGACCCGAGGTCAACCACTTGGGTGCAGTTTTGCCCGACGCGTCAACTTTGACGACATGGGCCGTGCCACGATTTTCGGCGTAGGCAATCAATGTTTTGTTGTCGCGCCAAATCGGTGCCACGGCGCCACTCGTCGGCGAAAAAGTCCGGTCGAGTGCGCGCGAAACCCACTTGCGTTTTTTAGTTTTTATCTCGAGCACCCCGATGTGGTCATTTTGAGGTGACGTCAACGGATCATCAGAACCGACGAAGGCCACCCGCAACCCGTCAGGCGAAACACTCGGCGCATAGTAGACGCCCTTTTGGTCGGTGAGTGTCGTTATTGTGCCGTCGAGTTTCACGAGGTGCAAATCGTTGGCGAGGTCTTCATCCCAGGTTGCATGCAATGCACCGCTGGTGACGACACCTGATGAATCAGCCAACCACGATGGCCCAGAATGCTCGTGTTTGCCGGGCGTAAGGTTGCGCGGGGCAGCAGTGCCGTCGCTTGGAACTATATATATGTGTTGCGGTCGATCGAAAACGAAGTCTTCGCCGTTCAGTCGCGTGAAAAACGTTTCGATTTTGCGAGGCGACATCGATGACTCGTCATCTTTGGTGTATCGCTCGTCTTGGGTTCGCGATGTGAAGGCGATTAGTTTGCCGTCGGGTGACCAACGCACGCTGCCAACGCCATCTGGCATTGTTGCGATAGTGCGAATCTCACCGTTCGAGCCAATCGGCATGACATGCAAAGTCGTTTCGCCTTTTTTCTCGCTGCGACCCGAGGTGAAAGCGAGCCACGTGCCATCTGGAGACCAACTGGGGTTGCCGTCGCGCTTTTCGCCAGCCGTCAACGGTCGTGGTGCCTGCTTGGCGTCGGTGCTTGCCAGCCAAACTTGCGATCGATATTTGTTGGCCTTGAAATCGATGCGGGTGACAACATATGCGACGTGTTTTCCGTCGGGCGAAACCGCTGGAGACGCAGCACCTATCTGATTGCTGATTATCTTTTCGGCAATTTCACGATGCTTGCTAGTTGCCGTCTCGGTTTTCGTCGTCAAGTTCTCGTTTTCCATCCCCCCGACTCTAACCACCCATCACAAACGGGGGCGAGGGGACTATTTGGTGGCTTCGTCGAGGGCGTCGATAAGAGTGTTCCAGCCGAGGGTGGCGCACTTGACGCGCACCGGAAACTTCACCACGCCCTGCAAGGCCTCGATGTCGCCGAGTTTTATGGTCTCATCAACCGGCTGACCATCATCTGAAAGCGTCATCATGTGCTTGAAGCGCCGCACAAACGCGCGCACCTCGCCGACCGACTTACCTTTAACGGCAACCGTCATCATCGAC
>CAYOVI010000161.1:534-1675 GCA_964407365.1 uncultured Ferrithrix sp. | reverse complement strand
AGAGCGCGGCCTTTTATTGCGACGTGCTCGGCTTTTCAATCGTGCAAGACACCGGCGGTGGTCGCGCGATTTTCATTCGCGCGGGTGGTTCGACAAACCATCACGACCTCGGGCTCTTTTCGATCGGCGCATCTGGCAAATCACGTGGCACTGGCCTTTATCACCTCGCCTGGCAGGTCGACACAATCGACGAACTCGCTGAGATCAAAAACAAATTAGTTGCCGCCAACGCACTTGTTGGCCAAAGCGACCACGGGGTCTCAAAAAGTCTCTACGCCCAAGACCCCGATGGCATCGAGTTCGAAGTGATGTGGATGGTGCCCGAGTCACATTGGGGCAACTATGCGACCGACGCAATTATCGCCCCTCTCGACATTGCAGCCGAAATAGCACGATGGTCAGGTGTGGTTACAACCGTTTAGTTAGTTGCCGACTTCAAGAACTACGCCAGCGGCGTTCATTGATTTCGCTGAAATTTTTACTGAACCTGAAGTTACCGAGGCACCGGCTTGCTCAATCACACCTATCAGCCTTATCGGTCCATTGCCATGATCAACTGTCGTGTCAACCCGATATACAACAAGTGTCGCAGTTTTCAAATTCGCAGACCAAGTGTTTGGCGCCCGATAGTCAGCAACAATTGCACTGCTCGCACTTAACGGCACGACTAACAATCTCGGTCGGGTGTTTGCCGCCTCAGAATTTAGTGCTGTTAAATAGTGGCGCGAAGTAGACGTTGAACCTGCGCACCTAACCGCACTTGATTCGACCCAGCCGGCGAGAAACCGACTCCAACCACTTAGTTCGGTGCCAGTTTGCGACATTAAGTCCCACTCGCCCATTGGTGCTTCTCGTTGGGTGCTGAACAAATAGAGATCTTCGAAGCCAAGCCAAGCATGGCCAATTTCGTGTGCGAGAACATTCCAATAGGGCACGCTGCTACCAACTATCAATATGCCCGGAAAGTTTTTGCCAGTGGCGTAATTGGTCGAACCTGCTGGGGAGGCCTGAGCACTGTAAAAACGATTCGATGCCGCAGACATAACTGCAACGACGTCAAAACCAGCCACAGAGTTTTTCTGCAAATAAAGATCAATAACTTTTCGATAAAAAACAGTTCCATCCCACTGCGGTGGCGGCG
>CAYOVI010000161.1:0-510 GCA_964407365.1 uncultured Ferrithrix sp. | reverse complement strand
CCCTCGATCGTTGAGCCAAGGTCTACCCACGCTGAACTCGGCGCAAAAGTTACGCTCAGCGATGCGCGCCCACCTGACATTGCCACAAAATAAGAATTGACCTTGGCATAAGTGGCTTCAATCGAACGTGCATCGACGCTGCTAAAAAATAAATCATTGAAATTAACTGGCACAACCAATATACGAAGTTGCTTTACTGCTGCAGGCAACTGCTCAGGCCTCGGAAACGCTGACGACCGAGTGCCCGAGCCATCGCTTGGGTTAAACGTCGCATCGTTGATTCGACACTCTTGAATGGCCAGCATTTTGCTCGAATCTGTAATTTCAGCGTCAAGATAAAGTGGCGCAAGCGTGGTTGTCGTCGATGTGTTTGCAGAATTGCTCTTTGATGATGTCGCCACCCAACGCAAACCAGTCGACGACTTTTGACATTGATATTTGATCGATTTCGCCGTGCGAAAAGTGCCGACTTTTGCACATTTTGTTCCTGAAATTTCTGGCATTAAAGAT
>CAYOVI010000160.1:0-1693 GCA_964407365.1 uncultured Ferrithrix sp. | reverse complement strand
ATCGCGCGCACCGGCAACCGCATCGCAACTGACCAAAACGATGCGTGGCGCATTAGTCGCCACGAGACGCGAAACCGCTTGTGGTCCAAGACCGGTGCGTGCCGGGTCGGCGATCACCAAGCCTGCGGGCACAGGCGACCACTGCTCAACATTGCTTTTGACAATTTCAGTAGGTGATCTCGTGTCGCGAGTTGATGCAATGTGCTTAGCCAAGTTCACTTGAGCATCACGGCATGCTGACTCGCTCGATTCAACAACGGTTACTGGAATATCGGAATCTAAGAGAGTTGCGGCAAATAGACCAACGCCGCCATATGCATCAATGACTCGACCGTCGACACCCGTTAGCGAACGCTCGCCAGCCGCGTGGCGAACAGCTTCAACCAGCAATTCAGCCGATTCACGCGATGACTGAAAAAATGAAGTCATCATCGCTCGCAGTTTCACCTCGCTCACGATTTCATGCACTAGCGACTCGATACCGAGGCCCACATCGTCGGGCAGACCAGCAATCTGACCGCGACCATGCTCGTCATGCAACCATACGCCTCGATCGCTCGTCGATGCACTGCAACGCAAAGTTACTTCGCTTGCATTTTTTACCCGTGCCTTAGCGATTATTTCGTTCAAGCGATCATGGGCCACCAAACATGGCGATGTCTCTACTAGGTCATTGCTCGCATTGCGACGAAAGCCCAACCTGCCGTTGGGCAAAACTGCCATGCGCAAAGTTGTGCGCGAGGCCCACGGGCTAACTGATCCCCCCACTTTGATTAATTTTGAAATATCACTCTCAGAAATTTTTGCGGTTCGCTTCAAAGCCTCAACAACAATTTGCACTTTTGTCGGCATGTGTTGAGCAAAATTTAGATGCTGCCAACTGCAACCCCCACAACCCGAGCTCACGTATTTGCACGGTGGCTCGACGCGATGCTTTGAACCGCTCAAAATCTCGACGATGCTGCCGCGCGCATAGTCTTTTTTGTTGGTCGTGATCTTCACTGCCACTTGCTCACCTGTGATCGCACCCGACACAAACACCACTCGCCCATCGGCTAATCGCGCCAAACCGTCGCCGCCCGCGACCATTCGCTCAATCGTCACATTTTCTATATTCACCACTCGCACCCTAGGCCAAGCCTTAACTCAAGAAGCTGTGCTGGGCTAAAGTTTCTCTTATGAATTCAGCGGAAGTTGATTTGATTAAGACCCGCATTCAGTCGATAAGGGTTTCTATAACTGGATTTCCATGGGCTCTTGGGGTGATTCTTTATTCGATTTCCTGGTTTTGGCCATTACTAAGGCCAAATACCCTCTTTTGGGACGATTGGGCATTCATTTGGGGACAACCAAATAACTATCTCAATGAGATTTTTGTGGACACTGGCCTGCCGCCTTGGCGAGCCTTACTCGATCAACAATTAATTTCCATTGGATACTGGACCATTCAATTATTGACGTTCTTAATGTTTTTTACTGCCGGCATCTGTCTGTATTCAATCCTTAAAAAGATCAAGTATTTAACTATCGAGCAGACTCAACTCATTACCCTCATATTTTTAATTATCCCCATAAACCACTCACGTGTCGCACTTGTTCTTTTCGGCTATACAACCTCTTATTTTTTATTTTTTCTTGCATGGTCTTTGTTGATTCGCTCGAGGTCTTACCTCTTTGTTTGTTCACTTGCATT
>CAYOVI010000159.1:0-1722 GCA_964407365.1 uncultured Ferrithrix sp. | reverse complement strand
AACGGTCAAAAGCCAAAATGGTTTCTTATGGTCTCGCATACGGCATGGAGGCATACGGACTAGCGCAACGTCTGGCAATTGGCGTACATGAAGCGAGCGAAATTCTGGATGCCTATTTTGCTGCGTATCCAAAAGTCAAGAAATATATGGATGACACCGTTGCAGAGGCCCGAAAGCGCGGCTTTACCGAGACGCTTTTTGGGCGAAAGAGAATGATTCCTGAATTGCAAAACCCGAACTTTCGAATCCGCCAAATAGGTGAACGACAGGCGATGAATTCGGGAATCCAAGGCTTAGCCGCCGATATTTTCAAAGTGGCGATTGTGCGCCTTGACCAGGCTCTTGAAACCGGCGGTTTCGATTCGCGACTTGTGCTGCAGATTCATGACGAGGTCATCGTCGAGGCGGTGCGAAATGAACATGAAAGGGTCGAGACTTTGGTGCGAGACACCCTGTGCAACGCGGCAAAGTTGGCGGTGCCCCTAAAAGTAAACCTGGCTTGGGGCGATAGTTGGGCATCGGCAAAAGCCTGATTTTTCGCCCTCAACATTGCAGTCGCAGATAGGCTGAAGCGTCCTATCCACCTCTCCTATCCACCGAAAGCAATGACAGTGTCAACAACCCAAATGATGTCGAGTCCCGAGATGGGCACATTCGACGCCGAAGGCAATTACACCCCGCGCAAAGTTACCGAGCGAGATGTCTCGTTCGTAGATTCGATCAACGAGACAATTGTTGAACTCAAAGAAGGCAAACTCGTAACAGGCACAGTGGTTCGAATAACCCGCGACGAAGTTCTAGTTGAGATTGGTTATAAGACAGAGGGCGTAATTTTGAATCGTGAATTGTCGATTCGCCACGACGCAGACCCAAATTCGATCGTCAAGTTGGGCGACAAAATTGAAACCCTGATTCTCACCCTTGAAGACAAAGAAGGGCGACTCTTGTTGTCAAAGAAACGCGCGCAGTATGAGCGTGCTTGGGGCGACATCGAGGCGATTAAAAATGCAGATGGCACCGTTGAGGGTGTGGTCATCGAAGCCGTCAAAGGCGGTCTGATCGTTGACATCGGTTTGCGCGGGTTTTTGCCGGCATCACTCGTAGAGTTGCGACGTGTCAGAGACCTTGCGCCGTATCTTGGCCAGCGAGTAACGGCAAAAATTCTCGAACTTGACCGTCAGCGCAACAATGTTGTTTTGTCGCGTCGCGCATTGCTAGAAGAGAGTCAGAAAGGCACACAGACAGACTTTCTTGAAAACATTGCAGTCGGCGAGGTTCGCAAAGGACGCATTTCAAGTGTTGTAGCTTTTGGTGCGTTCGTCGATCTGGGTGGCATGGACGGTCTGATTCACGTTTCAGAACTTTCTTGGAAACATGTCGACAACCCGGGTGCGGTTGTCAAAATCGGCGACGAAGTCACTGTCAAGGTGCTCGAAATTGATCGCGAACGAGACCGCATCTCGCTTTCGCTCAAGGCGACTCAGCAAGACCCATGGCAAGAATTCGCGTCTAGCCATCAAGTCGGTCAACTCGTTTATGGTCGGGTCACAAAGCTTGTTCCATTCGGTGGATTCGTTCAGGTTGGTGATGGCATCGAAGGTTTGGTGCACATTTCAGAAATGTCGACGCACCATGTCGAAGCGCCAGAGCAGGTTGTCACCCCAGGCGAAGAGCTTTGGGTGAAGATCATCGATCTAGATTTGGCGCGCCGTCGCATCAGCC
>CAYOVI010000158.1:0-1840 GCA_964407365.1 uncultured Ferrithrix sp. | reverse complement strand
CCACCACGTGCAACATTGATGAGGTACGAACCCTTTTTCATCAATTGAAGTTGTCTCGAACCGATCAGGTGATGCGTACCGTCGCCATATGGCAGATGGAGGGTCAAAATGTCAACTTTTTGACATAGTTCATCAAGTGGGAGGTTATTGAAGTCATTTTTTTTCGAAAATGGATCGCTGACAACAATTTTTGCACCAAAGCAGGATGCCAGGTCAGCCACCTTGCGACCGATGCGACCGTAGCCGACGACACCTACAGTTTTGTTTTCGAGCAATGACCCCATTTGCCCTTGCCAATTCTGCGACCTAATTTGACGATCAGTTCGCGCGATATTGCGCAACAACCCAAGAATATGGCCGAGAGTCAGTTCGGCAACTGCAGATGTTGGGGCATCTGGTGTGTTCAAAACCGTGATGCCCAATCTGGTGGCGGCGTCGCAGTCGACACTGTCGAGTCCGGTGCCAACTCTCGCTATTACTTTGAGTGCAGATGCTTTTTTGAGAACGCCTGCGTTCAGACTTTCGAGTCCTGCGATTAGTCCGACTGTGTGGTCGCCGAGCAACTCGATTACCTGGATTTCGGTGAGCCTGGATTTGTATGGATTCAATTTGACTTCAAACCCCGAGCCTTTGACGATAGACAAGTCAGTGAAGTTGTCGAGGTTAAAAGTTGATGTAGAAATCAGAATCTGCAAAAGAGCACCCCTAAATGGATGAATACAACGCTAGTCGCCGATCAGATATGTTTGTCGCGGTTCTTACCAAGTTTGACGCAACTCTTCAATTGCGTCTGAAAACTTTGAATTGCCGGCGTCAAAGTTAATGACGTCTTGAATCGTCTGACTTAGAAGCTCACGCCATTCGTGGTCGTCTACTTTTCGCAAGAAGTCCAAAATTTCATACATTCGAGTTTTATCAAGTTTGTGGGTCCAAAATTTTCCTTCAGTGATGAAATTATTTGGCCAGCCGAACCTGAGAGCCTCGGCACCGATTAGTTCGGCATCGAGCATTAGCGCCGCAGTCTTTTTGCCCCTGGCGAGTGCTTCGTAACCAAGTGTGCTACTAGTAAAGACAACGATCTCGGCTTGGTCGACTGCTTCATAACTTGAAGTTGAAGTCTTGCGAGCCATAAATTCAAATTCATGGCCAATTAACAGAGATCTGTAATACTGCTCTTCTTGTTCGGGGCGTTCATGTTTGCCGATCACTGATAGTTGCAGCTGGTTTTCTTGACAATAGTTCGCCAACCAGATAATCGCTTTTTCGCGACGTGCGATAATTTGCTCGTATTTGATAGGTCTATCGGGCGTGCTTTCAGGAACGATAAAACTGCGACTTTGATCTGGCCTATATGTCGAGACATAAGCGATTAAGTTTTTTTTGCATGGCTTGATTGCAACGCAATTGTTTTTGAAACTACCGTGCTCAATTATTGTGCCAGAGATGTATTGGTTGTACTTGGCCCCGATGGCCGACCCGAACACAAACATCTTGTCGACTTTGAAGTTTGAGCTCGATTGATTGTCTTTTAAGAGCCCAAACAGATCTCCACGTTCGCTTCGAACTCCATTTTGAATCAACCAGACTGAAATTTTTGGAAATTCACTTTTGAGCAAAAAATACTGTGGAAAATTATCAATGAACGTGACAATCAGTTTTGGCTTTGCAATTTTGATAAATTGTTGCGCATAACTTTGTGCGCTCAAGTCTCTGGTCAATAGACACTTGAATACGACCGCCAGATTCACCTCAGACTCGCGCAAGTCGAGCACTTGAAACTCGTTTGGTCTGAAATATGGGGCGATCACATCGGCCCCAGTTTTAAAAAACAACAGCACAT
>CAYOVI010000157.1:0-1858 GCA_964407365.1 uncultured Ferrithrix sp. | reverse complement strand
GATTGATGGCGCGCCAGAAGTGCTCGAGATTCTCAACTTGACGGCCGATGAATACGACATGCGTCTAGAAGAAATGCTCGGTGACTGGTAACTCCAGCACGAATCTCGCGACAATTCTTAGCAAACGGTGCGGAGGCTGGCGGGGTTATGACGTGACGTCTTTGCGAGAAAATCGGCTGATTGCGAGTGCGTAAAAAACGATTCCGGAGATGAAGCAGTAACTCGCGCCACGAATCATCACCGAATAATCGATGGTCGTCGCCAGCGCATCAAACCATGAGAACGCATAATGAACTGGCAGCCAGTCACGAATCTTGCCAAGGGCCGTGATCGTGTCGAGAATGCTCAACAAAATCGAGATCGCCACGGCGACTCCGACGGCACCGAGTGGCGCGTCTGTACGCACACTCAAATAAAAAGCGAGTCCGGCAATGAACATCAGCGAAATTGCGATGTAACCAGACATGATGGCTATTCGCGCAATGGCAACTGAATTTGTGAATGTCGCCCCAAGGGGGCTCTGCAGGGGCTTTGTGCCAAAGGCAATAGCACCCACGAGCCAAGAGCTGATCGGCATGATCAAAACTGCCAAAGCCGAAAGACTAAGGCTGACTTTGATTTTTTGAATCAACAGACGCTCACGTGGCACTGGTGACGCCAATAAATATCTCAGTGTCGACCATGACGCCTCAGATGCGACAGTGTCGCCGTTGAAAAGTGCGATCACCGTAACTAGAAGAAAGGGCGTGGCGAAATAAAGCATCGTGACTGTGAAATTTGAGGCACCAATAGTTGCCAAACCAATCAGGTCAGTTGTTCCCGAGCCAAGTCGTGTCGGGCCACCACTGTTACCCGAGGGACCAAATTTCACGGCGATCGCCACAAGAATCGGAAGCGAAACAACGAAGATATAGGCAATTGCCGTGCGCTTTCGCTTCAATTGGCGATACAACTCGACTCGATAAGGCAGAGTCTTTGTGGGTTTGTAGCTCACTGTTTCTCCTGTCCGATAACTAAGTCGTCACCAATCAATTCGAGGAACGTTTCTTCAAGCGATTGAGATCGGCGATTTTTTGAGATCAAATCTTCCATCGGCCCAAAGGCAACGAGTTCGCCTCGATGCATCAAAACAACATGGCTGCAGGTTTGCTGAACCTCTGCCAATAGGTGCGACGAAATTACTACCGTTCTGCCCGTAGAGGCATAATTTTTTAGAACCTGGCGCATCTCTGCAATCTGCTGAGGATCCAGTCCGTTTGTTGGTTCGTCTAACACCAACAGATCTGGCATGCCGAGCATCGACTGGGCGATCGCCAAGCGCTGGCGCATGCCTTGACTATAGGTGCGAACTTTTTTGTCTAATGCGGTGCCAAGTTTCGTAATTGCAACCACCTGTTCGAGATGTTGCTCGCCGTCGCGACCAATCGAGCGCCAATAAAGTCGAAGATTTTCACGACCAGAAAGATGTGGCAAGAACCCGGGACCTTCGATGAAACTTCCAATATTCGAAAGAGCCGGTGATCCCGGGTAAACGGGTTCGCCATTCAGATAGATCGAGCCCTTTGTGGGGAAGATCAAACCCATCATTATTCGAAGTGCAGTCGTTTTGCCCGCGCCGTTTGGCCCAAGTAGACCGACCACTTGACCGCGCAGAACCTCGAATGACAGACCTGTGACTGCCCGATGGCCATCTTTATATGTTTTGCTCAGATTTTCTACCGTGACTAGGGCGTCGCTTTTTTCTCTGGCAGGCAAAACTTTTGGCCTTCGAATTCGCACGAAGACAAATGCGACGATCACCGAAAGAACTGCACCAATTGGCCAATAGATGTTGGCCGAATCCGACTGAGCGGCTGTT
>CAYOVI010000156.1:0-1939 GCA_964407365.1 uncultured Ferrithrix sp. | reverse complement strand
AAGTGATTTGTCTGCACATACCCCCTAGGGTATCGTAGAAGGCATGACGAATGCAAATACCCCGAATCTGGTCTTCAAGCAGTATTACCTTCAGTGTCTTTCGCATGCCAGTTATTTAGTCGGTGACAAGTCGAGCGGTCTTGCAGTCGTCGTTGACCCGCAGCGCGACATCGTGCAATATCTCGATGATGCACGCGCGAACAATTTAAAAATAACAAAAGTTATTGAGACACACTTTCACGCCGATTTTCTATCGGGCCACCTCGAACTTGCTGCTGCAACGGGCGCCACGATCGTCTATGGCGCGGCTGCCGCAGGTCGCGTCGATTTTGCAATCGAAACATATCGACACGGCGAACACATCTCGCTTGGTGCCATAGATCTTGAAATTCTCGAAACCCCTGGCCACACACCTGAGTCGATTTGCGTTGTCGTTCGCGATGGTTCACCGACTGCTGAGGCCCATGCCGTGCTCACAGGCGACACACTGTTTATTGGCGATGTCGGTCGCCCCGACTTGATGGCAACTGTGGGTGTTTCTGCTGAGTCGCTCGGCAACGATCTTTATGATTCTTTGCACACCAAATTGCTTAAATTGCCCGACACGACAAAGGTCTACCCTGCGCACGGGGCCGGCTCATCATGTGGCAAGAATTTGTCTAGCGAAACAGTTTCGACAATCGGCTCTCAACGCCGCGACAACTATGCACTGCAGCCAATGAGCCGCGAGCAATTTGTCGAAGCAGTGACGCAGGGCCAATCGGTCGCGCCCCTTTATTTTCTTTTTGCCGCGACAAATAACCGAGCACAACGCAAGTTGTTTGACCAAAGCGAAGCAGTCGTAAAACTGACTATTGAGCAGGCACTTGCAGCCGAGCGCGATGGCGCAGTGTTGATCGATTCTCGCGATGACCAATCGTTTGCATTGGGGCACATTCGGGGTTCAATCAACGTCGGTCTGAGCGGCAGATTTGCCGAATATGTCGGCGAAGTCATGCAACCAGGCACGCCAATTGTTTTGATCAGTGAACCAGGCTTCGAAGCAGAGGGCAAAACGCGTTTGGCGCGCATTGGCTTTGACAATTTCGTCGGTGCGTTAGACGACCCAATTCGGGTGATGGCCGAGCGACCTGATCTGGTGGCCCAACAGTCGCGACTTTCGGCTGTGGCGATGGCAGACCGAATCGCCAATGTTGACGGCTTGGTGCTAATCGATGTGCGAAACCCGGGTGAAGTAGAACTTGGTTCGATTGACGGCGCAAAACATGTGAGTTTGCCGGCCTTGTTGCGACGCATCGATGAACTCGACAAAAATTCACCAACGATCGTGTTTTGCGCGGGCGGCTATCGATCGTCGATCGCGTCGAGTCTGCTCAAATCGCACGGTTTCAAAGACGTTTCTGATTTGATTGGTGGCTATCAGGCCTGGCAGCGTGCCAAGACCGAATCACCACAATTGAACTAGCGTAAAAACCATGTCAAGACTGCAACTCGCCCTCAACGTTGAAAATCTCGAAGAGTCAATTGCGCACTATTCAAAAATCTTTGGTGTCGGCCCGGCAAAAGTGCGACCCGGCTATGCCAATTTCGCGGTCGTCAACCCGCCACTCAAACTTGTGCTGATTGAAAACCCTGGTGCCACAGACTCGATCAATCACCTTGGTGTTGAAGTCGAATCGGTAGATGAAGTGCGCAGCGAACATGAACGCGTTACTGCCGCTGGTTTGCCAGTGTGGGTCGAGGGCGAAACGACATGTTGTTACGCAGTGCAAGACAAGTTTTGGGTTGAAGGTGGCACGCACAAGTTCGAGGTTTACACCGTGCTTGCCGACGCCGATGTAATGAAGAGCGCCACTGCCGCCGCGTCTAGCGCGACCGCGAACGCCGCCGGCACCGCCGCGCCGGGCGCCGCCCCGTCGGCCGCCGCCGAGCCATCTGC
>CAYOVI010000155.1:0-2092 GCA_964407365.1 uncultured Ferrithrix sp. | reverse complement strand
CCGTCAAACAGCGAGCGCACTGCTTGATCGCCAACCATGCCGAGCACATCTCCAACTTTAATGCGTGTGCCGTTGACGATCGTCTTATTCGGCACAAAGATACCAGCGCCCGGGCTTACAACCAAACGCTCGACGGCGAACAAATGCTCACCCTCGTGTAGTTGTTGATTCGGTTGAGATGGTTCTCCGATCCACACGATGAGTTTGTCGAGCTCATCTGGCGTGCTGACACTCAGGGTTCTGGCAGTGTCGATTGTGCGCTTGGCCATGCCGGTGAGCACTCCGCCAGGCCCCAGTTCGACGAAATTATTTATTCCGCTTTCAGACATCGTTCTAAGACATTGCTTCCAGCGCACAGGACTTGAAAGTTGTGCCGACAAAAGTGTGGCCCACTCGTTGCCTTGGTCATGGGCTTTGGCGTCGACGTTTGAAACTATGGGCACATCTGAATCGCGTGGATTCGCCTGCGCGATCGCTTCGCGAAGCCTGTCGCGGGCGGGTGCCATCAACGGTGTGTGAAACGCCCCCGACACAGGAAGCGCCATCACGCGTTTGGCGCCGAGTTCTTTGGCATGCTCAGATGCGCTTTGAACCGCAGTCGGGGTTCCGGCGATTACAACTTGGCCGGGTGCATTGAAATTTGCAACCCACACGTCGCTATCGGCACGTCGACAAGCAGTCTCGACGTCGTCGTCTTCGAGTCCGAGCACCGCCGACATGACGCCCGGAGTGTTTGAACCAGCTTCATGCATCGCGGCAGAGCGCTCAACGACGAGTCGTACACCGTCTTCGAAACTTAGCGAGCCGTTTGCAGTGAGCGCCGTATATTCGCCGAGCGAATGACCGGCACAAAGACTGGGTTCGAAACCAAGTCGCTCAACGGCATCGAGCACCATCAGACTTGAGACAAATGTCGTTAGTTGGGCGTTGCGAGTGTCTTTTAGAGTTTCTGCGTCAGCATTTAGCAGTAAGTCAGCGATGTCACGTCCAGCGATTTCTGACGCCTCTGCGACCAACTCCCAACTTTCGTGGTCGACCCAAGGTTTGCCCATGCCTGGTCGCTGAGATCCTTGACCAGGAAAGGTAAATGCAAGCATCTGTTAATGAGTGCCTTTCGTGACATATATATCGTAGAAGAATTGCGCGCCAATGCGTATTTGGCACCACGGGTGAGTGTCGGAGATTGCTAGATACGCTTGTCAATCAGGCCCGAGTGGCGGAATGGCAGACGCGACGGACTCAAAATCCGTTGTCTGAGAGGGCGTGCGGGTTCGACTCCCGCCTCGGGCACACTGCAAAATTAATTGGTAGCGGAAGGAAGAACATAAACAGTCAATTCGTCGAACGGCGATTGCGTCGAAGCACGGCGACAATGCGTGAACTCCGAGATGATCTGCGCATTGCGTCGGAGCAACTTGCATTTTTTGAAAATGAAGCCCAAGACAAAGAAATGAGAGCATTGGTCGCAGAAACCGCCGATGCTGCGCTTGAGCACCATGAAGCGCAACGCAATCTTGAGGCGATTCAAAAACATCACAAACACTTGATCTCGACGATTCAAGAATATGAGATGAGACAAGACCAACTTCTGGACAAACTGGGAAACTGAGCGCAAGTTGGCAATCAGAATTGTTTTAGCCGAAGACGAGGCGATAATTCGTTTAGATCTGCGAGAGTGTCTGCAAGAAGAAGGCTATGAGATAGTCGGCGACGTTGGTCGTGGCGACAAAGCTGTCGCGATGGTGCGTGATCTTAAACCTGATGTGGCAATCTTCGACATCAAAATGCCGGGTATGTCGGGCCTCGAGGCCGCAAAAATAGTTTCAGAAGAGAAAATTTGCCCGGTTGTAATGCTCACCGCCTTCAGTCAACGTGAAGTCATCGAACAAGCTCGCGATGCCGGCGCGTTGGCTTATTTGGTCAAACCATTTCAAAGGACAGATCTCGTGCCAGCGATAGAACTGGCAATTGGCAGGTTTGCCGAATTGCGCGCGCTTGGCGATGAGGTGGCTGTGTTGGGTGCCCAACTTCAGATTCGCAAGACTCTAGACAGAGCAAAGGGCGTCTTGATCGACAAATACGGAATGTCCGA
>CAYOVI010000154.1:0-2131 GCA_964407365.1 uncultured Ferrithrix sp. | reverse complement strand
CCATATTTGATTCGACCCATCGAATGGGGCGCAGACATAGTTGTGCATTCATTGACAAAGTTCATCGGTGGTCATGGCACGAGCATCGGTGGTGCAATTATCGACGGCGGCACGTTTGATTTTGGCAAGGGCGATAAGTTCCCCAACTTCACACAACCTGACCCGAGTTATCACGGCTTGGCATATTGGCCAGCACTCGGTGCCGGTTCATACATCATCAAGGCACGGGTGCAAATGCTGCGTGACTTAGGCATGGCAACCACCCCAGACAACGCGTTCAATTTCTTGCAAGGTCTTGAAACATTGTCACTGCGAATGGACCGTCACTGGGCAAATGCCCAGCGAGTCGGCGAATATCTCGCTAAACATTCGCAAGTCGAAGAGGTGTTTTATGCAGGCTTGCCGACGAGCAAGTGGCATGAGCGGGCAAAGCGTTATGGCAAGGGCAAGGGATACGGCTCAGTGTTGGCTTTCAACATCAAAGGTGGTGTCGAAGCCGGTCAGAAGTTTGTTGCCGCTCTCAAACTGCACAGTCATGTTGCCAACATTGGCGACGTTAGAAGCCTTGTAATTCACCCGGCATCGACAACTCACAGTCAATTGACCCCGGCAGAGCAGGCTTCAACTGGTGTGTTTCCTGGTTTGGTCAGGCTTTCGGTCGGTCTTGAGTCGATCGAAGATATTTTGTCTGACTTAGAAAACGGATTTTTAGCAGCCAAATAGTTGTTCACCCAAAGTTCATTTGAAGTTGTCGCAGAGTTTCAACTAAGTCAATGTCTCGTTCGTGAACGTGTCTTAGTTTCTTGGTGTCGGGAGAGACCCGATATTTCACCAAGGAGGAAATTTAGTAATGATCAGTCAGGGTATTAAGCGTAATTTTGCGCGATTTTTGGTCGCATCATTGACCGCTGGACTAGTTGCAGTTGCTAGTTCGAGCCCGGTCAGTGCGGCAAAGGCCGGCGACTCTTGCAAGTCGTCAGATTTGTACAAGATCGAAAAAGTAGGTTCGGCTTACATTCGCTGCGAAATTGTCAAAGGCACTTCGATTCACGCAACTGAGAAAGCCAAAAAAGCGAAATTCAAGTGGACCTCGACAAAAGAATCGCAATATATTCTGGCGAACGCAGAAAACGAGACAATTCGCATTGACGGTTCAAGCACTGTGTATCCGCTTGCAGCCGTAGCCGCGAAATACTTCGAGAACGCAACTAAGAGCGTCAAAAAAGGAAAGGGCGCAAAAGTGACAGTTGGTTTCTCGGGCACGGGTGGTGGCTTTGAAAAATTCTGCCGAAACGAGACAGATATTTCGAATGCATCTCGATCGATCAATTCGAAAGAGGCCGCTGCTTGCAAGGCAGCAGGAATTGACTACACCGAAGTGATTGTTGCCAATGACGGTCTCGCCGTGGTTGTCAACAAAGAAAACACTTGGGCGACTTCTTTGACAATGAAAGAATTGAATGCAATTTGGAAAGATGGCAGCACGATCACCAACTGGAAAGATGTGCGTCCTGGATTTCCCGACGTGGCGTTGAAACTTTTTGGTGCAGGCACTGACTCAGGCACTTTCGACAGTTTCACCGAGTTCGTGAATGGAAAAGCCAAGAGTGTCAGAAAATCGGGTGTGCAGACATCTGAAGATGACAACGTGACGGTGAAAGGTGTGTCGTCTGACAAGGGCGCGATGGGCTACTTCGGTTTGTCATATGCCGAAGAGAATGCAAGCAAGGTTAAATTGGTGCCTCTTGATAAGGGAGCCGGACCAGTCGAACCAACGGTGGCAACCGTGCAAAACGTGACCTATCCAATGTCTCGACCTCTTTATTTCTACGTGAAGAACGCATCGATTTCGACGAAACCAGCAGTTGGTGCATTCGTTCAGTTTTGGGTAGACAACCTTGCCCAAATTAGCGAAGATGCAATCTTCGTTCCACTGACTAACACTCAGCTCAAGGCACTTCAAGGTGGAATTAAAAAAATCGCGTTGATTCCGAAGGTGAAAAAGTAAAAACCATTAACCGTCAACCGGTGGGTCTCAGATTCCCTCAACTGAGGCCCACCGGTTTTCTCTTGTTTGGTCGATCGTAATAGTCTGAAAGAAGATCATGAATACAGTTGCTAAAGCGCTTGG
>CAYOVI010000153.1:0-2143 GCA_964407365.1 uncultured Ferrithrix sp. | reverse complement strand
GCATCCAAAACCACAAACTCGTCGCCAGAAATTCGACCAACAATGCATCTATCTGGCAGAGCAACTCTGAGCCTTTGGGCCACAGAAATCAAAACGTCGTCTCCGGCTGAATGCCCGAGGCTGTCGTTGATGTTCTTGAACCTGTCGACATCAATGAACAAAACCGTCGGCCAATTGCCGCTCAGGCGGGCGTTTTCAATCGATGATGTTACGTGCTCGATCATCAGGCCCCGGTTCGGCAAGTTGGTCAGCGAGTCAGTTTGTGCAGATGTGACAAGTCGATTCTGCAAAGCAGTATTTTCACGCACTGCGAAAATAATTCGCAAAGTGAACACCATCGCCAAAACAAAGATCGAGATCGCCCGAACTGTGCGATCTGACTCGTTCGTCGGGTTGGTCAACGCCAAAGCCAAGACAGGCACGACCAAGGCCGAAGTGGTCAAAACAAGCCGCCCCAGAAGAGGTCGTCTGTTTCGAGGCGCCGATTGCAACGCGAGCAACGAAACGCTCGGATGCAAAATTGTTGCCGAAACCAAAAACAGGCTTGCGATGTAAGGGGCATTAACAACTCGATCTGCGATATTCAATCGGCCAGATTGATTCGTCGCATAAAAAAGGTCACCCACGAGCGTGCAACCGATTGCAATTGCAGCCAGCCACAATGCCGGAGTTCGTTGACTGTCGCCCAAGAGCAACGATGCAAGCAAAAAAATAACGACCGCACTCGAGGCGAGTGTCACGCCTCGTATTGCGGTGACGGCTAAGACGTCTTGTGAAGCCTCGCGTGCGGTGTTCAAAAACACCAACCAGATCAAAAACCACGAGCCAAGACCGATGATGAGTGAGTCAAAAACAACATTGATCGGGTCGGGGCCGAATCTCTTTTGAACTGTGAAGAAAATTCCTATTACCAAAATCAGTTGGACGAGCAAAAATAGTGACTCGGAAACAATTTGACCTATATACGTGTCTGAATTTCTGTTGTCAAACAGCTGTGCTGCAATCAAAACTGCAACAAGCACCAGAAGTGTGGATGAAACCCTACGGTCGGGCTTATTTACGGTGATTCCAACGATCGCTGCGACAAACACTTGTACGGCGGCGATCAGATAGAGCGTTTCGTTGGCTGATGTCGTGATTTCGAAAAGATGCAACAAACTAGTCAAAATGGCCAGGCCGGTCATCGCCCATGCCGCACGTAAAACGGCTTTTGTCATCACGAAAACGGTACTACAGATGTTCTAAACTTTGGTGAGGCGGGGTCAAGACCCAGGTTCGGTGCTGTGCGCCGAGAAAGATCTCCGCAGATGTTCGTTACTCGTCACTCTAACGTCGTTGATTCGGCGTTGCGCGAGAAATTGTGGCGTCTTTACTCTGATGCTTATCTGCCAACTGCCGAATCGACGTTGACACATGAGATGCTTGACAAAGAAGAATTCAATGAACAAATTTCGAGTGATAAAAATCGCGTTTGGGTGGTCTGGAGCGAATCTAACCCGGTCGCAATGACTCTCGTATCGACCGATGTGCGTTCGACTCGGTGGTTGAGTGAAATCTATTTTGAGAAACATTTTCCAGATCGGTTTCGATCGGGCCAGGTGCACTACATCGTTTGGGTCGTCGTCGCCCCAACTACAGATGCAAAGGGCGCCAATATCATGCTTGCACGACAGGCACTGTCGGCAGAGGCGCGCGATGGGGCCCTGTTGGTTTTTGATGTGCCCGATCTGCATCAACCCGGCGCAAATGGTGGTGCTGCCGAGTTGCTGTATCGCATGGCAAAGATGGTTGGCGATGTCGAATTGCTGCCGTTGTCAACCCAGAGATATTTCGCTCTCGATTTTGCCAAGGTGAGAGATAATGAAGACACGAATCACTCTCTTGGAGCCGAGCTGGCACGAAACAACTAATTCGCACCAATAATCTCAACATTTATGCCTGCGATTGGCACGATAGTCTTAAGTCAGCGATGAGCGTTTCTGTGGCCGCTGTGACGGTTGTTGTGCCTGGTTCACACCTAATGTCGAGTTTGCTAGGTGAGAGAGATTCTCATTTGCGACTAATTGAATCTGAATTTCCAAACACCTCCATTCGGGTGCGCGGCAACGAAATTTCGATATCTGGCTCTGAGACCGACACAGTC
>CAYOVI010000152.1:0-2157 GCA_964407365.1 uncultured Ferrithrix sp. | reverse complement strand
ACCCCGGTGACGCAGCACTTGGCACCGGCAAAGTTTCTTGCATTGGCCCGGGCTTGCCGTGGGCTCAAACATTTGGTGACTTCACACCTTCGCCGTGCATGTATCGATATCGCCATTCGTCTGCGTTGCACTCAGACGGCCTTTTCCCCGCAACGCTCTCAATCATCTGGAAGATAACTTGGCGCTCAAATACTGGTGCAAGTGGCACCTTGCCCGACGTTACGACATCGTCTTGGCATCAAATGCGTATAAGAGAGTTTCAGGCTCTCGTCACCTCTTAATGCTGGCTGTGGCAAACAGTTTCAGGTGATTGGGAAACTTATTGGTGCCTTGCTACTCTTAGTCAAGCGCCTTCGATCATGGGGGTGTCAAAGTAAATAACAAGAAAGAAGCACAAGCTATGCCAACCGGTACCGTGAAATTTTTCAATGATGAAAAGGGTTACGGATTTATCTCGCGCTCCGACGGAGAACCAGATATTTTCGTTCACTTCTCAAACATTGAAGGCACCGGGCGTCGCACCCTTGTTGCAGGCCAAGAAGTCGAGTTCGAACTCGGTCAAGGCCGCAAGGGCACCGAAGCCAACAACGTTCGACCTATCTGAGCTCTGCGCTTCAGGCGCGCTTCGTTAGTTTCGTAGATCACCAAAAGTAGGTGATGTAGTCGTTCGCCCCCGATATAGTTTCGGTGCGTGACATCATCAAAAGAACAAATACTCATTGAGCGTCGTTACTCAGCGGTTCTGGCATCGATCTCTGACGACTCATTGGCAGATATGGCAGTGGCTCTGCCAGAAAAGTTGCGTGACTCATTTGCCAAAGTCGCTGGTCTGCCCGCGGGTGCTCTCGACACCAAAGATGGGCTTGGTGCCAAAATTCGCGCGGGTTTCACCTCTCGAAAATCTTTTATCAACGTGGGTGTTTTACTGAGCGAGCCTTGCACCGAATATTGCATCGAAGAACTTGGGGCGGCGGCCGACGACCCAAATGTCGAGCTGCTGAAAGAAACTTTGCCAAGGGCAATCGAAAAATTTGGTCTGGATGCGAACCGTCTAATGGCGATTCAATATTCGACGAGCCTGAATGGGTTCAAGCAGCTCATCGCCCAAGACGAAAGATTTTCAATACCAAAATCAGGTGCGATCCCAGTTTCAACACAGTTGATGACGGATAAAAAAGCGACCAGTGAAGACACTGAAAAACGTCGAATTCGACGCGAGCGTCAAGAAAAAGAGCGTGAAGAAAAGCGTCAGGCTGAACTTCAGCGACGCATCGCCCGCAACCGAGTTTAAAAATGTCCCAAGCACGACTCGGTTGTGTTGACGGTCGTGCCGTTCTGATATCAGACTCGCTCACAAAATTCATCGACATTGAAATCTTCTCGGGTGGCAAGCTGCCCAGTGATCCGATGGCTTGTGTGGGTCGTTGGCCCGAAGTTTGCGAACTAGCCAATTCACTCGATTCAACCAATTTGAACGAGTCGAAAAATCTTGAACTAGACAAACTTGACTGTCCAGTGCCACGACCTCGCCAAATCTTTGCCATAGGCGTCAACTACAAGGCCCATGCGGCCGAAATGAAACATGGCCTGCCAAAAGAACCACTGGTTTTTACAAAGTTTCCAAGTTCGCTCAACCGGCCTCATGGCACTTTGAAACTTGTGGGTGAAAAGTGCGACTATGAGGCTGAACTCGTGGCAATTGTTGGCAAAGGTGGTCGAAATATTTCTGTTTCAAACGCCTGGTCGCACGTAGCGGGTCTGTGTGTCGGTCAAGATTTCTCAGATCGTCAATTGCAATACGCCAATACACCGCCACAATTCAGCTTGGGTAAAAGCCGCGAGGGCTTCACGACAATTGGTCCATGGGTCACCGACGCCGCCACTCTTTCGACTCGCGGCAATCTCAAGATGTCGTGCCTGGTGTCTGGCGAACTGATGCAACAGACACAAACCGACGACATGATCTTCGAAATTCCAGACATCGTCGCATATCTCTCTCAGATTTGCGAACTATTTCCTGGCGATGTGATTTATACCGGCACACCTTCGGGTGTCGGTGCTGGCAGAACACCACCTAGGTTTTTGCGCAATGGCGACGTTGTCGAGACCGCCATTGAAGGCCTCGGCACCCTGCGCAACACCTGCTGTTAAATTTCG
>CAYOVI010000151.1:0-2161 GCA_964407365.1 uncultured Ferrithrix sp. | reverse complement strand
GATATGGCCCGTTTGAGTCGATTCCGCTGCGTGAAGATGTGTCTGAAGAAACTGCACTTTTTCTGATGGAAAGAGTCGAAGATTACCCGGGCATTTTCGTGCGCGAAGAGTGGCGAAGAAATTATCCATATGGAGCCCTCGGCGGTCATGTACTGGGCTATCTGGGTGCAATTTTGAAGGGAAATCTGGCCTATTACAAATCAATTGGTTATGACCCAAACGAAAGAGTCGGTCAATATGGGGTCGAAGAAATATATGAAACTGCCCTGCGCGGCACGCCTGGTTATGTTCGCTATGAAGTTGACGCCGTTGGCAATATATTGCGGCTGATCGAGCGGGTTGAGCCGATAGCCGGCAATGATCTTCAACTTTCGATCGACCTCAAGGTTCAGCAATTTGCCGAGCAGGCTCTTGAAACACAGCTGCTCGTGCGTCGTCGTGTTGAGGCCGGTCAAGTTCGTCTGCCCGATGGCACTCTCGACCCGCAGTATGCAGAGATCAATTATTACAAGGCCCCTGCCGGCTCAGTAACGGTGATGAATCACAACTCAGGTCGCATAGTGGCGATGGCAAGTTATCCACGCTTTGATGTTCGGTGGTTCGGGGGTGGGTTGGCAAAAGACAAGTTTTCGCAGTTGTTTCCGCAAACTGACGATCCAGACCTTTCGGTGTTGGTGAATCGAGCTGTTTCTGGTCGCTACAACGTGGGTTCATCGTTCAAACCACTTGTGGCATATGCGGCATTGAACTCGGGTCAATTGCCAGGGGGAGCAAAATACCAATTCGATGATCGGGGCACTTACAAACTGCAAAGCATTCCAGATGACAGATGTCAGCAAGGTGTCAAGTGTGTGTTCAGAAATTCAATTTGTCGCGCAACAGGTGCACCATGCCGTTATGGCAACGTCAATGTCGAATCTGCTCTGGCAGTATCGAGTGACACATTTTTTTATAAAATTGGCGAGCAAATTCTGACCGAACGCGGCTTTGCGCCGGTTCTCGAAAACCAAGTGCGCGAATTCGGTCTCGGGTCACCCACCAACATTGATTTGCCCTACGAGTATGCGGGCACAATTCCTAGCAAAGAACTCAAAAAGCGACTTGCCGACATTGGTGCGATTTCAAAAGAGTCTGGTCGTGCCTATTACGTCGGTGACCAGGTTCTGTTCGCAATTGGTCAGGGGTTGTTGTCCGTGACACCAATTCAAATGGCTCAGGCCTATGCCACGATTGCCAATGGTGGCAGAGTCTACGAACCACGTGTTGGTGTGGCCTTGCTGGCCCCCGGCACTTTAGACGCAAGACCCGGCTTCGTAGATTTCGGTTCCACTGAGGTTGTTAAAAGACTTATCTCGATCAAACCAACGCGACGAGTAAATATGACCACAGAAATTAGAGAACCAATAGTCAAGGGCATGTCTCGCGTGATCACCGGGCCGGGGGTCAATTTCGATTATTACCACAAGGCGACCGGTGAAAATATTTTTCGGGGCTATGACTATGCAAAGTTGCCAATCGCCGGCAAGACCGGCACGGCCCAGGGTTTCAATAACTTGCCGTGGAACGACTCTTCGGCTTTTGGGGCGTTCAGTTTGGACAGTTCACAGCCATATACGGTTTTTGCATATCTCGAAAAGGCTGGCTACGGCTCGCAGGCTGCAGCGCCAGTCGTGAAATGTATATTCACCGCTCTTGCCGGCAACTATCGCTATGACGAGGTTTTGCCAGCAGACCCCTTGGACAAGGCCAGCTATGAAGTTGCACCACCAACGTCTCTTCGCAACCCGCTCTGCTTGGTTGGCGGCGCATCGGACACGCGAGAATAATCATGGCTCGCTTCGTACCCAAAATAACTCTTCCCAAGTGGATCGGCACAAACTATGACGTCGTTTCAGTGTGGAGAAACATCGACGTGGTTCTTTTGCTGGCAGTTTTCATGCAAAGCGTGATAGGTGCTTTTACCGTCTATTCGGCGACACGGCAGCGAATGATAAATCAAGGTTTTGATCAATATTTTTATGTGCAACGTCAGGTTACGTTCTTGATCATCGCTGCAGTAGCAACGACCATAGTCATGGCCGTCGGCCACGACTGGATACGTGAACGTGCAGTTCTTTGGTACATCAGCTCAAATCTGTTGTTGGTGTTGGTTCTCGTATAC
>CAYOVI010000150.1:0-2269 GCA_964407365.1 uncultured Ferrithrix sp. | reverse complement strand
TCAATGAATGCACAACTATGTCTGCGCCCCATTCGATGGGTCGAATCAAATATGGCGTTGGCACCGTGTTGTCGACAATCAGGGGCAAACCGTTTTCGTGTGCAACTTTTGCAATGCCCTCGATATCGAGCACGTTGTTGCGCGGGTTTGCCAAAACCTCACCGTAAAACGCCTTTGTGTTTGGCTTAATCGCCGCGCGCCACTGATCAAGATTGTCTGGGTCGTCAACGAAACTTACTTCGATGCCGATTTTCGGCAACGTGTAGTGAAACAAGTTGTAGGTGCCACCATACAAACTTGGCGAAGCAACAATGTGAGCGCCAGCTTCAGCGAGAGTCAAAATTGCCAACAACTCAGCCGACTGGCCCGAACTGACAGCAAGTGCTCCGGGCAAACCGACTGCAGTTGTGATGCCACCTTCTAGCGACGACAATCGAGCCTCAAGCACCCCTTGGGTCGGGTTCATGATGCGCGTATAAATGTTTCCGATCTCGGCGAGTGCGAACAGGTTTTGCGCATGCTGCGCGTCACGAAACACATAACTTGTCGTGCGATAAACCGGCACGGCGCGGGCGCCTGTTGCAGAGTCTGGTTCTTGACCAGCGTGAATTTGACGGGTCTCAAAGCCCCAATTTGAATTTGTCATAGGCATGGCAACCTAGCAGCCTAATCCCGACTAAACAACTCGGGATTTAACCGCCAGATACCTCGGCAACTTTCTTCTTGCCTTTTGAGATCCAAGGCATCATCGCTCGCAAGTGAGCCCCAACTTTTTCAATCGGATGGTTTTTGCCCGCATTGCGAAGTTCAGAAAAGCGCTTGCGGCCAGAGTCGCTTTCGGCAATCCACTCTTCGGCAAACTTGCCCGTTTGAATTTCTTCAAGAATCACTTTCATGCGTTTTTTTGTGTCGGCGTCGATGATTCGCGGTCCACGAGTTACGTCACCGTATTCAGCAGTATCTGAAATCGAATAACGCATTCCGGCGATGCCCTCTTCATACATCAAGTCGACAATCAATTTCACTTCGTGCAAACACTCGAAATATGCCATTTCTGGCGCATAACCTGCCTCTACCAGGGTCTCGAAACCCGCCATCACGAGCGAAGTCACGCCACCACACAAAACAACTTGCTCGCCAAAAAGGTCTGTTTCGGTTTCTTCAGGAAATGAGGTTTCGATTACTCCGGCACGAGCACCACCAATTGCCTGTGCATATGACAAAGCCAGTGCTTTTGCCTTGCCAGTTGCATCTTGATGCACCGCTATCAAAGCCGGCACACCACCGCCCTCGGTGAACGTGCGTCGCACCAAGTGGCCAGGGCCCTTTGGCGCAATCATGATTACGTCTACACCTTTTGGCGGTGCAATGCGCTCGAATCGAATATTGAAACCGTGAGCAAAGGCAAGGGCCTTTCCGTCTTTCAGGTTTGGTTTGATGTGCTCGTCGTAAATCTTTTTCTGTTCGGTATCTGGCGCGAGAATCATGATCACGTCTGCCCACTTGGTGGCATCAGCGATCGACAAAACCTTTAGTCCTGCTGCGGTTGCTTTTGCTGCCGAGGTCGAACCCTCGCGCAAGCCAACAACAACGTCTACACCCGATTCCTTCAGGTTCAACGCATGGGCGTGACCTTGCGAGCCGTAGCCAACAATCGCAACTTTCTTCGAGCGAATGATCGATGGGTCAGCGTCTTTTTCGTAGTAAACATTTGCAGCCATTAACTTGCCTTTCCCTTGGTTTCTTTCACTGCGCGAACGCGAGCAGTGCGATCTAATTTCGGCAACGCGACGCGTCCGGTGCGCTGTGACTCGATTATGCCGTATTGGCGCAACAATTCAGAAAAATCATTCAACTTGTCTGGGCTTCCATCCAGGCTCACGGTCAGTGCCTCTGGCCCGACACCGAGAATCTTGCCCTCAAAAATATTCACCAATTCAACGATTTGACCGCGTTGCTCAGATGTCGAACGAACCGTGGCAACCATCAATTCGCGCTCGACTGAGTTTCTTGGGTCAAGTTCTGATATTCGAACAACATCTACGAGTTTGAACAATTGCTTGACCATTTGCTCAAGAGTTGCACTCTCGAGATCTACGACGATTGTGATTCGGCTGTAATCCTCTTGCTCAGTCGGGGCGACCGCGAGCGAGAAAATGTTGTAACCACGACGCGCAAATAGAGATGCGACGCGTGCCAAAACACCTGGTCGGTTCTGCACCAAAACCGAGAGCACATGATGATTTGCCGCTACGCCATAAGGGTTAGA
>CAYOVI010000149.1:0-2403 GCA_964407365.1 uncultured Ferrithrix sp. | reverse complement strand
GTGAAGTTCTAGATCTTCATTCCTCTTCGTTTCCCCCGCGCGACGGGCTTGAACGTCTTTGACAGTTAGCCAAAAACGTGTGCCGAGGTGGGGCGAAAGTCACGGCGATTGAGCCGTGTGGGTGGGGCTTCGCAAATTAGGTTGGGCGAGGCATATGTTGATCAAACTCGCGCGTTTTAGCGTTAGGCGTCGTCGCCTGATGGTGGGCATCTGGGTCGGCCTGCTCGTGGCTCTTGGCGCGATCTCAAATTCGATTGGCACCGATTTCGCCACAGAATTCGAGCTTCCTGCCAGCGAGTCTAACGACGTACAAAAACTGCTCGAAGCAAATAGTTCAGATCGCGCCGGCTATAGCGGCCAAATTGTTTTCTCATCTCAAGACGGCGTCACGACCGACAAAATCAAGTCGACGATGACTTCATTTTTTGCCGAAGTCACAAAACTAGACGGCGTAAATATCGCAAGCCCGTTTGAAACACCTGGACAAATCGACCCGACTGGCAAAACTGCTTTTGCCGTGATCGACATTTCGATTCGCTCACAACAAGAGATGCTCGATCTGAGTGAAAAGATTCAAGATCTCGAAGCAAACTTCACTGTCGATGGCCTGCAAATCGAATATGGCGGCGAAATTTTTGCTGCGTTCGAACTTCCTGAAAGCGAGGCATATGGCCTGCTCGCAGCGATCATCATTTTGGTGATCGCCTTTGGTTCGGTGTTGGCGATGGGGTTGCCAATAGGCACGGCGATTCTTGGGCTCGGTGTGGGTGTTTCGACCGTTGGCATTGCAAGCCAAATATTCGAGATGCCCGACTTCACGACTTCGCTCGTGGCGATGATCGGTCTTGGTGTGGGCATCGATTATGCATTGTTTATTGTCACTCGCTATCGCGAGTGTCTCGCCGATGGCATGAGTGTCGAAGATTCTGTTGTCGAGGCAGTCGACACCTCGGGTCGCGCGGTTATTTTTGCCGGCATCACCGTGATCATTTCGTTGCTCGGGTTATTTGTGATGGGTTTGGCTTTTGCGCGCGGTCTTGCAATTGGTGCAGTCATCGGCGTTTTGTTCATGATCATTGCATCGATCACATTTTTGCCCGCCTTGTTGGCCATCGTTAAGCATCGGGTCGACACAACAACTCGTGCTGCCTTGATCGCGCTAGTTGCCTTTGTCTCGTTTGCTTTCGTCGCCTTGTTGCAGCACAATTTGCAAATATTTTTTGTCGGTTTGGGCGCAACAGTTGCGATCGTCGGCATGAGTTTCTTGATCAAACCGCTGCGCCAGCCGATTAAACATCGCGCCAAAAAAGCCAAAGAACTCACCTTTTGGTATCGCTGGAGCCGTTTTATTCAGCGTCGCCCGTGGACGGCAGCAATAAGCGCAACCGCAGTGCTGCTTGTTTTGTCGGCGCCGTTGACATCAATTCGACTTGGTTTTGGCGACACAGGCAACGACCCCAAAGAGTCGACGGTGCGCAAGGCCTACGACATGATCGCCGCAGGTTTTGGCCCTGGTTTCAACGGGCCGTTATATATCACCGTGCAAGGCGAGACGGCTGGCCAGCCAGAAAAACTGCAAGCATTTGTCGACACGATTAGCGCAACCGAGGGCGTGGCGTATGCACAGGCAGTGCCCGCGTCGGCCGATGGGTCGTTGTCGCTGGTCATTGCTTATCCGAAAACGGCGCCCCAAGACGAGGCAACTTATGACCTGGTCAAGTTTTTGCGCAGTGATGTTGTGCCTGCGACCGGTGTCGATGCAAAAGTCGGCGGTTTCACCGCTGCCGGCACTGATTTCGCAACGGCTCTCGGTTCGCGAATGCCTTATTTGTTTATCGGCGTGTTGTCGCTTTCGTTTTTGTTGTTGATGGCGGTGTTTCGCAGTTTGCTCGTGCCACTAAAAGCAGTGATCATGAACTTGTTGTCGATTGGTGCGGCTTATGGCGTGCTAGTCGCGGTGTTTCAGTGGGGTTGGGGCATCAGTTTGCTTGGCATTGGCAAGGCCGGCCCAATTGAGTCGTGGGCGCCGATGATGTTGTTTGCGATCGTGTTCGGCTTGTCGATGGACTATGAAGTCTTCTTGCTTTCGCGCGTCAAAGAAGAATATGACCACACAGGCAACAACGCGACGGCCGTGGCCGATGGTCTTGCAGCAACAGCACGGGTGATCACTGCGGCGGCCTTGATCATGGTGTTCGTGTTCGGTGCTTTCGTTCTCGGTTGGGACCGCGATCTAAAACTTTTTGGTCTGGGTTTGGCTGTCGCCGTTTTCATCGATGCGACAATCGTGCGCATGGTCTTGGTGCCGGCCACAATGGAGCTTCTTGGCGATCGCAACTGGTGGATACCCGCGTGGATCAATAAATTGTTGCCGCGCATCGACGTCGAAGGTCATCACCACAC
>CAYOVI010000148.1:0-2539 GCA_964407365.1 uncultured Ferrithrix sp. | reverse complement strand
TTCATGAGAGATTCGAAGTTACGCGTGGCTATTTTGACTGGCTCAGGAACCCGATTTTTTTCTGCCGGATGGGACTTAAGCGCCGCTAACGAAGGCGAATCTTTCGAGTCAGATTATGGCGTTGGCGGCTTTGGCGGCATTTGCGAACTTAAGTTTCGACCAAAGCCGGTGATCGCGGCGGTCAATGGCATGGCCGTGGGTGGTGGTTTCGAAATTGCGATGGCTGCTGATCTGATAGTTGCGGCTGATCACGCCGAATTTTTTCTGCCTGAGGCAACTCTTGGTTTGATAGCAGACAACGCGACGATTCGACTTCCCCGAATCGTGCCGCCAAACATCGCGCGCGAAATGCTTGTCGCTGGAAGGCGAATGTCGGCCAGCGAAGCACAAAATTGGGGCATCGTCAATCAGGTCACATCAAGTGAGAACCTGATGACCCTTGCACGAACGGTCGCAGAAAAGATTTGTCTCTCTGCGCCATTGAGCGTTGCGGCAGTTCTCGATTTGATGCGCGAGTTAGAGACCGTGTCTTCTGGTGATGCGATGCAAGTGCTACGCAACAACCCGACATATCGCTCGGCGATTGATTCACAAGATGCCCAAGAAGGAACCAAGGCGTTTGCCGAAAAGCGTGCGCCAAAATGGCAAGGTAAATAGTTGGATCTCGACGAGGCATACTCGGTAAAAACACCAGAAGATAGTCGTCGTCTCTATGCCGCTTGGGCCTCAAGTTATGACGAAACATTCATCAAGGCCAACCAATATGTGTATCCGCGCACGATCGCCGAGCACTTCATGACCCAAGTGGCAATGTCTGAGGTCAAAACCGTGGTCGACGTTGGTTGTGGCACTGGTGCTGTTGGCAATCATTTGGCAGACCTTCAATTGAGTTGCTCAATCGACGGGTTTGACATTTCGCCCGAAATGCTGGCTCAAGCTTCGACCCTGAGACGAAGAGATGGATCACCTGTTTATAGTCGGTTGGTTGAAGTTGATCTGACCAAAACGCTGCCAAGTTTCGAATATGACGCGATGATCAGTGCGGGCACTTTCACCCACGGCCATCTTGGTGCCGAAACTCTCGTCTCTTTGATTCAGGCAGTGCGATTAGGTGGTTGGCTTGTTATCGGCATCAATGCCAAGCATTTTTCGTCACAGGGCTTTGGCGTTGCTCTTGATACTGCCCGCAAAACTGGCGCAATTTCACAACCTTCATTTGTCGATGTTCAGATTTATGGCTCACAGAGCACCCACTACGGCGACCTCGCCACGATCGCAACTTTTCGTAGGTCTATCTAGCCCTGCGACACGCGAGCTGATCTGAAAAAATTGCGCGATTTGGGATAATCTGACCTAATGCGCGATTACACGGTAGGCGGACCTGAAGCCCAGATAGCCATTGATCAAGGTCTGGTAGACGCTGATTGGTACAAACCAAAAGTCGACCGCGAGTTGATGAAAAAATTCATGCAGCGAAGCAACGGCTTGGCAGCCTTGCACGTTGCTTCGTGGTTTGCCGCTCTTGGTGTGACCGGTTATCTCGCACACCGCAGTTGGGGTTCGTGGTGGGCAGTGCCGGCTTTTGCCGTATATGGGGTGCTCTACGGTTCGATGAGTGACTCTCGCTGGCACGAGACTGGCCACCGAACGGCATTTCGCTCAAAGTGGATGAACGATGTCGTTTACTACATTGCGTCTTTCATGATTTTCAGAGAACCAGAAGCCTGGCGCTGGAGCCACGCCCGCCACCACTCTGACACGATTATTGTCGGTCGAGACGCAGAGATCGCCTTTAAGCGCAACGTTCCGTTTTATAAATATGTCCTCGAGATGCTCTATGTTGGCGGGCTTCCCGCCGAGTTTAAGCAGTGGGTGCTAAACGCATTCGGCAAGGTGACCAGCAATCAAAAAGATTTTCAACCCCCCGAGACTTACCGCATCTCATTTTGGGCTTCGCGCATTTATCTCTCGATTCTTGTCGCAGTAATTCTCGTTAGTTGGCAAATCAGAAGTTTTGAGCCGTTGATGTTCATTGGGTTGCCAAGCATCTATGGTCACTGGTTTGTCGTGGTACTTGGCGTGACACAGCACGCAGGTCTTGCCGAAAATACAATCGATCACCGACTCAACACTCGCACGGTCTATATGGGCCCTTTGAACCGTTGGATTTATTGGAATATGAACTATCACATTGAGCACCACATCTACCCATCGGTGCCTTTTCACCAGCTAAAAAATCTGCACAATGCGGTGAAAGATCAACTTCCCGAACCTTACCCGAGCACGATTTCGGCACTACGCGAAGTCGTGTATGCGCTGCGTCGCCAGGCGAAAGACGAAACCTTCTTCATCGAACGAAAACTTCCCCAAGTTGCTGCATAGATAGATGAGCAGCGATTGGAAAGTCGCCTGTGACTTGGCGTCGGTCGCCCTGAACGACGTGGTTCGTTGTGATGTCGCTGGTTCGACTTATGCGGTGATCAAACTCTCAGATGGGCGGTGCAGCGTGATCGATGGGCTTTGCACTCACGGCAAGGCC
>CAYOVI010000147.1:1446-2585 GCA_964407365.1 uncultured Ferrithrix sp. | reverse complement strand
AAGAAAACGATGTACGAGTCGACTGCAATTCCAATAGACACGATGATGCCGGCTATGCCCGATAGTGAAAGAGCCAATCCGTTGGTGCGCGATAAAAGTGAAATGACGCTCCACAAAAATGCGACCGAAATCGTCATTCCAGCCAATACGAAAGCCGCCATAAGCCGATAATAAAAAAGCAGCAAGATCACGACTAGCAAGACACCGACTGCACCCGAGATCAACGCGGCCCTGAGCGAATCTGCACCCAAGGTTGCCGAAACGGTTTGTGCCTGTGAAACCCCGAAGCGCACCGGAACCGCACCGAATTCAAGAATCTTGGCCAAGTCACGAGCCTCTTGGGGCGTGAACGAGCCGGTGATTTGCACCGTGCCACCGGTGAACTCTGGTTCATTGACGGTTGGCGCCGAAATCACCGTGCCATCGAGCACCATCGCAAGTTGCCCGGTCGGGCATTGCGCCGTCTTGTTGAAACATGCTGCGGCGAGTTTGTTCCATAGCTGGTCGCCGTCTGGCCCACTGCGCAACCCGACAACAACGGCCCACTGACCAGTTTGCACATCGGCGCGTGCGTCGTTCTTGAAAACTTTGCCCGATGCGCCGGCTGGCCCGACAACATATGCAATGCCCTGCTTGTCAAGCAACAATACGGTTTGCGTCGGATCATTTGGATCATCGCCGAGTCCGAGATTTTCAGCGGTTTGTGGCACATCTTGAGTTGAGGTGGCAACCTGGGTGTCGGTGGTTTCTGGCGCGAGGGTCGTCGAGCTATCGGGAATTGTCGTCGCTGACGAGACGATTCGCGAAGAACCTGGACCACCCGAAACTTTGCCCATGCCGTCTTGGCTTGAATCTGGTGTCGAATCGGGAGTTGTAGTTTGGCTCTCGGGCAAAGTTGTCGAAACTGCCGGCACTGTTGTATCTGGGTCTTGATTGAGCATGCCTGACTGCAACACAGGTCTCAACAACAGCTCGCCCGTGCGACCGATGATGTCGAGGGCTTGCTGCTGGTCTTTGACACCAGGCAGATTCACCACCACTGTGCTGCCCTGCAAAATTATTTCCGGCTCGGCCACGCCAATCGAGTCGACTCGTGCCCGAATAATCTCCACTGCGACGTCTAACCCTGTTGCATCAAA
>CAYOVI010000147.1:0-1346 GCA_964407365.1 uncultured Ferrithrix sp. | reverse complement strand
TTTTCAGCGATTTCGAGCCACAGCCAGTCTTCTTCGACCGCCGAGACCCAACCATAGACACCAGAATTGAGCACGACTTCATCACCCTCGGCGACGCTCTTTTGCAGGTTGGCATTCTCTTTCTGACGCTTACGTTGGGGACGCAAAAGCAGAAAATACATCGCCGCAAAAATCAACACCAATGGAAGGAAGCTCAAAATCGGATTTGGCGCCGGCTCGTTGGCGGCTGCGCTCACGAAGTCGGATGAGAAAGTTGAAAACATCAAAATATTCGTCAAAGACATAGCCCCTAAGTCTAGGGGTCAGGCATTCTCGTTGAAGACCTCAGACCATACGCTCAATATTGACTTGCGAAAACCAGAGAACTCGCCTCTTGCTATCGCCTCGCGCATTTGGCGCATCAAATTCAATGTGAATGCAACGTTGTGCATCGAAACTAGTCGCGCCGCAGTGGGTTCGTTGACTTGAAATAGATGTCGAATATAGCCCCTGGTGTGGCGTATGCAGACCGGACACGGGCATCGTGCATCTATCGGGTCTTGACTTTTTGCAAATTCGGCTCGGGTGATATTCAATCTGCCTTCAGCCGTAAGAGCCGTGCCATGGCGCCCGATGCGCGTTTGCATCACGCAGTCAAACTGATCAACTCCGAGGTTCACGGCCTCAACCAACGAGGCAGGGTCACCCACGCCCATCAAATAGCGGGGCCTATCTTTCGGAAGATGCTCGATAGCGGCCTCAATTGCAATCAGCATTTCTTCTCGAGTTTCACCCACCGACAAACCACCGATGCCATAACCATCGAATTCAAGATCTGTCGTTATCTTGGCGCTTTCACGACGCAACGCAGGGTCTACACCACCCTGCACGATGCCGAACAAACTTTGGTCGTCGCGTCGATGAGTAGCTTTAGCGCGCGCCGCCCATTTTGACGTGCGCTTCAGAGCAAGTTTGATGACCTCGTCGGTCGCAGGCAACGGGGCGCAAACATCCAAGACCATTTGAATATCGGCGCCCAAAAGTTGTTGGGTTTCAACCGCCGATTCGGGCGTGAATCGATGCATCGAACCGTCGTATGTCGAACGAAACGAGACACCATCATCATCAACATCTGGGCTCAATGAGAAAACCTGAAATCCGCCTGAGTCGGTGAGGGTCAAACCCTGCCAACCAGCGAAAGCGCCAAGTCCGCCAAAATCAGCCACAACTTGGGCACCTGGACGCAACATCAAGTGATACGTATTACCCAACACGATTCTTGCACCTAGCAGTTCATAATCTTGGGCGCTCAGGTGTCGAATCGCCCCACGGGTGCCCACCGGCATAAAGCAAGGAGTCTCATATTG
>CAYOVI010000146.1:0-2603 GCA_964407365.1 uncultured Ferrithrix sp. | reverse complement strand
GGATCGGTCGGCCTGATAATAACTGATGTTTCCGAGTCGCGACTGTGGAAAGAGATTCACATAATATTTGGCTGCCTCAAGAGCCTGAGTGTCAAACCAAAGATATGTCGTCATGCGTGTCGCTGCCATTTGCTTTTTACAATAGTGCACCACGACGCTTGCCATCGATTTAGAAGACGAAGTATCGGTCTGCGCAGTAGGGTTAGCAATTATTAATTCGGCATTTAATGCAATCTAAAATAAATGGTGCAAATTCTGTGATCGAAAATTCGAGTTTGATTGATCGTGCATCTCAAAGTGCACAATTGCTGAGAAGGTTAAATGTCGTCACTCTCTGTGTGGCCGTTGTTGTTTATTCCGGACTAATTTCAATCGCTATTTATCAAAAAGTTTTCCCGCTTGCAGTTTTTAGCTCGTGCATTATGCTGGCCGAAATTCTCGTGTTTCAAATTGTGCGAACTTTGTGCAACCACTTTGATTTTTTGCGTCTATCGAAATAAAATTGGGCATGGCTTCGGTTAGCTCGTACATCAACTCACCGTAGGCAATAATTTCTCGATCAATCTCCACCCCGACTCGCGTGAAGAAGCTGATCGTTTGTACGCCGAGCTTTCGGTTGGTTCGTCAAACGCACCAGGTATGGCCGATATGCCGTGGGGTGCTTACTGGGGAAGCTTCGAAGATCGATTCAGAATTCGTTGGAAGATCAACTTTGCCTGACCTCTAGGCGTTACGCCACCATGAGATTGTGTCGCTCAACGTGCGGCTGCTGGTCTGAGGCGCTCGTAAAAAATTTCAAATCTGAATTTGCCGATTCAGAGAAATCGTCTGACCTCGATGCGACGGTTGCATGCCTTAGAAGCCTGGGCGGCAAGTTCGTCGGCAAGGGCATCTGTTGCGGCTTCGATAATCCAAAATCCCGACATATATTCGTGGGTCTGATTTATTGGTCCATCTGAAATGAGACCAGCATCACTGCGGTTATCAAAAACTTTCGCAGACTCTGGCGCGACAAGACCTGCTGCCACTAGCCGTTGACCACTCGCACCAATTTTGTCGTTAAATGCGTCTATTGCGATTGTTTCCTCGCGGGTGCCTGAGTTTGTCTGAGAATCAATAACAGCAAATAAATATCGCATTTAATGAATACTTTCGTTTTTGTAGGGATTATTTTTGCGATGCAAAACTAGTTCATAGTTTAAGCCCGGTGTTTTACTTCGACCATCTGGGCAATGGTCTTTCGAAGCACCGGCATTGCTGAAACCAGCGCGTTCGGCAGTGGCTCGCGACGCAATGTTGGTCTCGGCGATTACCGCACGCACAGTGTGAACTTGGCCAAGTTGCCCGGCAATTGATGGCAATATTCGCAGTGCTGTAGACGCTGCACCTGCGCGTCGCGCCTCGGGTGCAACCCAATATCCGACACTCGCCACGCCATCTCTTATGTGGTGTATGCCAGTAACCCCCGAGGCTTTGCCTGTGCGCGAGTCAATAATTGCGTTTGCCAAAAGTTCTCCGTTTTGATCTATGACAAACGAATTTGCATGTGCACGTGTGTAGGGTCGCGGTATTTTGGTCCAACGCTGCACTTCTGGGTCTTGACATGCCAGAAAAATCCATTCAGCGTCATCTGCAATTAGTGGTCTTAGTCGAAAGCTGAGCAGTTCGAAGTAAAGCTGCACAATTTGAGTGTCGTCAGTGATTTTTTCACCAATTCTCGACCAATAATCAATGTGGCTTGCACGAAAGTCGGTGGCGTTAAGGTCGCCTTCAGCCTCGGCTAATGCAAACTCGTCGGGCACGTCGGCAAATCGAGAAATTTCAACCCGTGAAACTCGCAATGTTGCGACATGTCGATCGTCATTATCGAGCATCGCCAAGCACTCGCCAACACTTTCGATTGGTTCTGATTCTTTCGCATAATCGTCGAACAAGCCGGCAGTTGCGCGTTTATTCGCGTTGACTATTAAGTCGACAAGTTTTGCTCGGCTATCACCTGGTGTGCCAAATTCGATCGATCGCAAGTTGTCGACGACTTTAAACACGTTGTCGGCTTGCTATTTCTTGTTGATTTCGGCGATGCGAGCCTTGGCGATCGCTTGCATTAATGAAGCATCAACCTTCCAATCAAGGGGCACGAGAAATGTGTGTTTTTTGACTTCATATTTTGTTAGTCGCGGAGTCACCAGCTTTAGAACCGAAGTACTGAACGGATTCAGCGTCAGATGGTTTTTTGAAACCGAAACTCCGATGATGTATCCGGTGCCTAGACGTAACATCGGCTGATTCCAAGCCATTACTAGTTCAAGATTTTTGTGCTTTGTTGTGACCGCGGTGAAGATTTTTTTAATCGTCTTGGCAACTTGAGGATCGATATTTTTGAAATAGTTTTCAGGAGTACCGAATTTATTCGAAGATTTCGAGCCGCGGTGATACATCACCAATGCATTCGCATGCGCCTGGCTGAAACCATGGTTCTCGCGTAAAAATGCAATTTGCTCGGGGTATTTTGTCGTCTCTAAATCTTTCAGGCGTTTCAACCAGACGGAGACTTTTTCGCCGTGCTTGCGCTCAATGGCTCCAAAATGCCTGCTGCGATCAGA
>CAYOVI010000145.1:0-2659 GCA_964407365.1 uncultured Ferrithrix sp. | reverse complement strand
CCTGCAACTTGCAATGCAGCGATCTCGTTGGCATCTTTGGCGATGCGCAAATTGCCAACCACGTCGACGGCGCGCACAAAACTGGCACCTGAGACAAAACCCATTAATTCGACGAGAAACCTCGCCCACATTTGATCGCCAATTGCGATGCGTTTGGCGCCACCCAAATGTTTGGCGACAATTTCGACCGGGTTCTCGGTTTCGCCCCAGGCAACGATCTTGAAAACATCGTCATGGGGCGTTACACGTGGGGCCTCAAGTTTGGGCACGATCAAAGTGGGCATCGAATCACAAGTGACGACGAGCATTGTCAGGCGCTCGAGTGGCATTGCGTAATAGCCCGTCAGATATGGCAAATCGTGACCAACGCTCAGCAAAACAGCGTCAATTGCAAGTTGTTGCATTTCTTTTCGCACGCGAGCCAGACGCGATGCGTAAAGTGCGCCAGAATTTATTTCTCTATTCATCGAACCAACGCACCATTTTGATAGTCGTTGACCGCATCGACGATTTGTTGACGAGTGTTCATCACGAACGGACCATAACGCACGACCGGCTCGTTTAAAGGCTCGCCACCCAAGATCAACAACTGTGCTTTCGATGAATGCGTCGAAATTTGCACAGAGCCGGCCGATCTTTCGAACACGACCATTTGACCCGCCACGGCTCGCTGACCGTTGACATCAACTTGGCCTTCGAACACGTGAACGAGGGCCGTGTGCGTTGCATCGGGTGTCCAATCGATTGATTCGTTTTCTTGCATCGCCGCATGGGCATATGTCATTGGGCTCGTAGTTTCAACTGGGCCGACTGCACCAAGCACTTTGCCCGCCACAACTTTGACCAAACCACCGTTTGCAAGTTTTATCTGCGCGAGTTCGTCGGCGTCATAACCCTGATAACGAGGCGGGATCATTTTTCGATCTGCCGAAAGATTGACCCACAACTGAAAGCCATGCATGCGACCACCTAGGGCGAGCATGTCTTGGGTCGGAAGCTCGCTATGAATCACACCCGAGCCCGCGGTCATCCACTGCACCCCACCAGGTTTGATGACCGCACGCGTGCCGATCGAGTCTTCGTGCACCATCGCACCCGACATCAAATATGTAACGGTTTCAAAACCGCGATGCGGATGAGACGGCGCACCAATCGCCTCGCGAGGCGCATAATCTGCGGGGCCCATTTCATCGAGCAACAAAAACGGATCAATGTGGTCGACGAATTGTGTCGGAAATGGTCGGCGAACTTTGAAACCACCGCCCTCGATTGTGGTTTGCGAATCGATGATGTGATCGATTTTTCTCTGGTTATGGCTCATGCTCGCACGCTAACCAACTGAACACTTGCTGGCACACCGTGAGATTGCCCGGTTGCGCCTTGGGCGGCCTGCTTGGCGTGATAACTAGACCGGGTAAGTGGGCTCGATTCGACGTGCTTGATGCCTAATTTTTCGCCAAATTGTTTGAAAGACGCGAATTCTTGCGGGTCTGCCCAACGCACAACGGGAAGATGGGCATTTGATGGTCGCAAATATTGACCGATGGTGACAATTTGCACGCCAACTGCGGCCAAGTCGACGAGCGTTGCCTCGACTTCGGCTTTCGTTTCACCCAGACCCAACATAAAGCCTGTTTTCGTGACGAGCCCCGCGGCATTGGCGCGCGCCAAAACCGACAAACTGCGTGCATAACCAGCCGAGGGTCGAACTTGGCGCTGCAATCTGGCGACGGTTTCAATGTTGTGATTGACCACATCTGGTCGCGCAGCAAACAAAACATCGAGCGCGTCGGTGCCCTTGGCGTCTGAAATCAAGGTCTCGACGCGAGTTGAAGGCGAAACTCGGCGAATTTCGTGAACGCATTCAGCGACGTGACCCATGCCGCCGTCAAAAAGATCGTCACGAGCAACCATGGTCAACACTGCGTGCTCAAGTTTCATTTTTGCAACTGCTTGGGCGACACGTGTCGGCTCGTTTGTGTCGGGTGCAAGTGGTTTGCGGGTGTCGATGAGACAAAACCCGCATGCACGCGTGCAACGATCACCAAGCACCATCATTGTGGCGGTGCCATCAGCCCAGCATTCAGAAAGATTCGGGCAACCCGCTTCTTCACAGACAGTGACGAGACTCAGATCGCGCAAAACTTTTTTGGTGGCCAAAACCTCGGGGCCGTGATTGACCCGTGGTCGCAACCACTCGGGTTTGCGCGCCGAAATCTGAATGCTCGCTGGTGCGTCGACTTGATCGGCATTTTCGATTGAGGTGCCAGTTGCGGTCACGTCGTGGCGATCGAACTCGCCGTTGGCGAACCTTGTTGCAGCAAGCCCGACCACCACGTCTGCGACTTGTTGAACGTCGACATTGAACCCGAGTTCGTGAAGCGAAGTAACTTGATATTCAGCGATGCCACACGGCACGATGTGGTCTCGCATAAATGAAAGGTCGGTCGAGACATTCAACGCAAACCCGTGCATCGTGCGCCCGCGGGAAACCCGCACACCGATGGCACAAATTTTTTTGGGCAAACCACTTTGAAGATCGACCCAAACGCCCGGATAACCAGCCAACCTGCCGACATCAGCCAACCCGAGTTGCATGAGAACATCGATCACCAGTTGTTCGACGCTAAAAACATAAGCCTGCATATCGGCCGGACCA
>CAYOVI010000144.1:0-2702 GCA_964407365.1 uncultured Ferrithrix sp. | reverse complement strand
GGTGAGATCAACGAATTGATCTTTGGAAACAGCAACTCGGGCCCGACGAGAGTTGCCCCGAGCAACGGCACGATGTTTCGCAGATATTCGACTGCTGACTTGCCGCCGCGCTCGCCTGGCGCACAGCCAAACACACCGATGCGACGACCAATAAGGCAATGCTTGGCAAAGGGTCGCGATGCCCAATCGATGACGTTTTTTAACCCGCCGGGCAAGTTGTAGTTATATTCGGGCGTGCCGATGATAACCCCGTGGGCTTGGCTGAGTTCGCAGCGAATCTCAACGACAACTGCAGGTGGGGTTTGGGTGTTTGTATTGATGTCTAGGTCGCCGTCATAAGTTGGCAATTCGCGAACATAGTCGCGCAAAACGAACTCGACTTTGTTGTCGACATGGGCTTTGTGAGTTTCGTTCATGTGGTTAACAAGTGCGCGACAGACAGCAGTTGTGTAAGAGGCTTTGCGCAGGCTGCCCGAGATGACGATTATTTGTTTATTAATGCCGTTGAGGCTAGTGGCGCTATTTAAAGAGTGCGACGAGTTGATCGAGCGCTAGGCCCCAACCAACTTCGAAACCCATCGCTGCGTGCTGGTCGGCATCGGCTTGCGTCGTGTGTCGAACTGTTGGGCGATAGAGCGTGCCGCCATCGACTGTTTCGAATTCGACTATGCCGGTGAAATGAAACCCGCCTTCTGGGGCTGGGTTGGGGCGAAAGTTTGGGCCGAGGGCGGTTGTCCAAACGAATCGTTTGTTGGGCACTGCTTCGAGAACACAACCCGTGCCGCCACCACCGGTTTCGCCATTTGGGCCGCGCATTTCGGTGCGGAAGATGCCGCCTGGTCGAGCATCGATTTCGGCGTCGACTGTTTGCCACGGTGCTGGGGTGAACCACTTCATCAAAGTTTTTGCGTCTGTCCACCCTTGCCAAAGTTGTGCGGCGGTGATTGGCACGACTCGCTCGAACGAGAGATCAAAATTTGATGTCGACATAACACCCATACGCTAACTTGAGATTTTTCTTGACGTTAGCCGACTGCGACTGCGGTGACCATGTCGTTGGTCACTGAAACTGTCACACGTTGTTGTGAATAATCTTCAGTGAGGGCAAAACTTTGACCATCGCGCTCGCCCACTCGAAACGCCCAGCCAAGACTTAAGGCGCACGACTCGGCGTCAGATTCGCTGAGACCGATCAGCATGTCGGCGCGCTCTTGGGTGATCGCGGTCAGGTCGGCTGGGTCGGTTTGCGGGCAGTTTGCTGGTGGGGTTTTGCTGTCAGGTGGCCCGACGTAGAGGCCTGGGTTTTCTTCGGTGTTTGCCCCACACGCCGCCAACACCAACACAGCCAGGGCACTCAATAAAACAGCCGACTTTTTCATGTGCATTGACCACGCTACTTCTCGGCCTATATATACGTATATATAGCTGTGCGGGTGGTGCCTAATATCTAGCGATGGCGACAATTGGCGCGCAGATCGATTTGGCGAAATATCCACTCGATGCGCCTGGGTCAGACAAATTTAATGCTCTCGTTGCCCAGTGCCGCAGCGATCTCGACACCAAGGGAATGTTCGAGTTGCCGGGGTTTTTGACCGCCGATGCCCTGCGTGAGTCGACGGCGACGATTTTGCCGCGCATGGCCAACGAGTCGGTCGAGATTCGTCGCGAACACAACATTTATTTTCTCGACAAAGTTGACGGGCTCGCCGACGACCACCCAGCGCTCAAAAAGATTATGACGATCAATCACACTTTGTGTGCCGATCAATTGGTTGACACACCCGTGACGACGGTTTATGAGTGGCCGCCATTTCGCGAATTCATCGCGGCGACCATGGGCCTGCCCGAATTGCATTTGATGGATGACGAGTTGGCCCGAGTCAATGTTTTGAGTTATCGCCCAGGCGAGGCGCTTAATTGGCACTTCGATCGCTCAGAATTCACGATCACGATTTTGTTGCAACGCGCTGAGGCTGGTGGCATTTTTGAATATCGTCGCGAGTTGCGCACCGACGACGACCCAAATTATGACGGTGTTGGCCGCATGATCGCGGGCAACGACCCCGAGGTGATAAGTGTCGATGTTGCCCCTGGTGCATTGAATGTTTTTCGTGGACACAACACCGCCCATCGCGTGACGACAGTTGGCGGCGACAAAGAGCGCATGGTCGCTGTGTTGTCGCTGTATGAAAAGCCGGGCGTGCGGTTTAGCGACTCAGAGAAAATGGGTTTCTACCGCCGCGTCTAATGCGCGGCTTTGTCGGGGATGGGAGATTTGAACTCCCGGCCTCCACGTCCCGAACGTGGCGCGCTACCAAGCTGCGCTAATCCCCGTGCCGTAAAAGCATATATTTGGCACACGGCACAAGTTGTCGAATTATGAAAGTTTAAGAAAGAGTTTTTCAACCTCGCCGAGCGAATAACCGTCAGCCGCAGACTTGCGCGGATGCTTGATGCAATCAGTAAGCCCAGAAGCCAACATGCGAAAGCCGACAATCTCAAGAGCCTTGGTCGCTGCAGCGATTTGGGTAACGATGTCTCGGCACTCACGTTCGTCATCGAGCATTTTTTGGATGCCACGAATTTGTCCCTCGATGCGATTGAGGCGCGTCACCAACTCTGATTTGACGTCTTGATCAATCTGCATAAGTGATTTGTCTGCACATACCCCCTAGGGTATCGTAGAAGGCATGACGAATGCA
>CAYOVI010000143.1:0-2722 GCA_964407365.1 uncultured Ferrithrix sp. | reverse complement strand
CGCGATTGCTGCAGATTCACCTGATAGCCCAGCGGTCATAATGGCCTCAACTGGCCAAGTGATCACCTTCAAAGAGCTCGATGACGGTGCCAACCGACTTAGCCAGGTGCTGCGCAGTGCCGGACTGCAGGTCGGCGATCACATCGCGTTTTGCATCGAAAACCACCCGAGATATTTTGAAATTCTCTGGGGTTGCCACTATGCCGGGCTGATATATACGGCGTGCTCGTCACGACTGACCACTGATGAGCTCAGTTACATCATCAATGACTGCGGCGCCAAAGCGTTCATTACGAGCAAATATAAGGCGGACCAGGCTGGCGAAATCTTGTCTTCGACACCAAGGGTTGGTTTGCGATTGATGCTTGACGGCACGATAGACGGCTACGAATCATACGAGTCGGCGGTTCTCGCTGCCCCACCAACTGCTCTAGAAAACCGCGTTGACGGCGTTGACATGCTCTACTCGAGTGGCACCACGGGTCGACCAAAAGGCATCAAGTTGGGTTTGGCGATGACCCCAGTTGGCACGCCGACGTCGCTCAGCACCTTGTGTTCGATGTTGTTTGGAATTAACAACAAATCGATTTATCTGTCTCCCGCCCCGCTTTATCACGCTGCTCCGTTGAGGTTCACCATGACGACGCATCGTTTGGGTGGAACGACGATCATCATGGAACATTTCGACCCCGAAGAATATTTGCGCCTCGTCGAAAAACACAGAGTCACCCATTCGCAACTCGTGCCGACGATGTTTGTTCGCATGCTGAAATTGAGCGACGAAGTTCGTCAGAAGTTCAACACGTCAAGCCTTTCTTGTGCGATTCATGCGGCAGCACCGTGTCCGGTTGAAGTCAAAAAGAAGATGATCGACTGGTGGGGTCCGATTATTCACGAATATTACGCCGGTAGCGAAGGCAACGGTTTCGTCTACTGCAATTCTGAGCAGTGGCTTGCACACCCAGGCACTGTCGGTGTGGCAATCAATGCAACCGTGCACATTTGCGACGATGACGGCGCAGAGTTGCCGCCCAACCAACCTGGCACAGTTTTTTTTGAAAGTGCGGTCAACTTCGAATACCACAATGATCCCGAAAAGACGAAGAGTTCGCGCGACCCGCTCGGCAGAGGCTGGACGACACTCGGCGACGTTGGCTATCTCGACAACGACAAATTTTTATATTTGACCGACCGCAAGGCTTTCATGATCATCTCAGGTGGCGTCAATATCTACCCTCAAGAGGCCGAAAATATTTTGATCAACCATCCCAAGGTTGTGGACGTGGCCGTGTTCGGTGTGCCAAATGACGAATTTGGCGAAGAAGTTAAGGCGGTAGTGCAACCGGTAAGTATGCCAACGAACCCGCAAGAGGCTGACGCGCTCGAAAAAGAACTGAAATCATTTTGCAGAGCATCTTTGGCTGATCTCAAATGTCCGCGATCTATTGATTTTCGCCCAGAGTTGCCAAGGCACCCCACCGGCAAACTTTATAAGCGACTTTTGAAGGACGAATATTGGAAAAATTCGGGTCGAGCTATTTAGATTTTCGTGAATCGACGAGCCAAACCGTGCATCATCCGTTTTTAAAACACAAAACACCGATTGCATTTGCACATCGTGGCGGGGCAAGTGACGCACCAGAAAACACCATGCCCGCCTTTCAACATGCCATCGATCTCGGATACATATATATAGAGACGGATGTGCACGTCACAAGAGACGGAGTGCTTCTCGCTTTTCACGACGATGACCTGGCGCGCACATGTGGTCGACCGGGCTTGATTAGTCAGCTCGATTATGCAGAGGTTTCAAAGGCCAGGGTGAACGGCCTCGAGCCAATTCCTCTGCTTGAAGACCTGATAACCACCTGGCCACATGCACACATCAACATCGATTGCAAATCAGACAATGCTCTTGCACCTTTGGCTTTGCGAATTGCCAAGGGTGATTTGTTCGACCGCATCTGCGTTGGATCTTTTAGCGATAAGCGATTGAACAGCCTGCGCGATCAATTCGGTGAGCGTCTGTGCACATCAATGGGGCCACGCGATGTCACTCGACTGCGACTTGGAAGCTGGGTTGGGCGCAAAGGTAACTTTCGTCATATCCACGCCGCTCAGGTGCCCGTTACGCAGGGCCCCCTGACGATTGTCAATGAGTCATTCGTTGCCGCCGCCCATGATCAGGGCTTGCAGGTTCATGTTTGGACCATCGACGACCCCCTAGAAATGACGAGATTGCTAAATCTCGGTGTCGACGGCATCATGACCGACAAGCCAAAATTGCTCAAGAACCTCTTGGTCGAGCGGGGCGCTTGGCATGCCAACTGAGATAATCTTGGCTCTATGAGAGTAGACGCCAACTTTTTTTGCACCGTACCGATGGACGACGCCAGCAAAGTCGCCCCGAAAAATCGTCGCTATGGCAACGACAGTGTGATCGAGTGCTACAAGAATTTGGTTGCCTGGGCCAAGACAGCCGAAGAGGTCGGCATCGACACGATGTGGCTGACCGAGCACCATTTTCAATATGAGGGCTATGAGGTGCTTCCTAACTTAATTTTGTTTGGCCAACATCTGACGAGCGTTACGAAGAATTTGCGCCTCGGTCAGATGTTCAATGTGGTGCCGCAGTGGCACCCGTTGCGCCTCGCGGAAGATTTTGCGATCGCCGACATCGTCACTGGCGGGCGCATGGAGTTCGGCGTCGGTCGCGGCACGG
>CAYOVI010000142.1:0-2734 GCA_964407365.1 uncultured Ferrithrix sp. | reverse complement strand
CTGCTGCCTGCAAAACACCCTCGCTCACTTCTTCGACATCGGCGCGCGCGGTTTCAAGAGAGTAAGTCGCAAGGCGTCGAGGTGGCTGACCCGAGCGCAAAGATTCGACTAGGGCATAAAACCTGAGATCTTCGCGGTGGTTGGCATAGATGCGACCAGTCTTAAGGTCGATAATCACCTTGCTGCCCGGACCACCCAATGTGAGATCGACGCGAGTTGACAAACAGATCAAACCACCAAATAGTTCGACTTTTGCCGCGCTTTCAGTGACTGGCCGCCAAGCGGGTTTGAGGGGCGGAAAACTTTCTTCGAACTTTGTATAGAGGTCGACGGCATAACTGCGAAGTTGTGCTCGTTCGCCTGGCGACAACTGGGCAATAAATTCACCCTGGCTTCGACGCTCTTCGTCTTCGATGCGGGCAATAGCCTCATCGACGATCGTGGTTGGTTCGGCTGGTCCGCGCCAATTGATCGAAAGTTCGATGGCTTTGTGCATGATCGTGCCACGCAAGTTTCGCACTGTCCATTCGAATGAATCTAGAGACGCCAAATAGTTGGCTTCACAGCCATGAACATTTGTCAGGTTATTTTTGCTGATGAAAAGTGGACGATCAGGTGTGATTTTTTTGGCCAGTTCTGCGAGACCCGTTTCGATTTGTTCACGAATCGCATCAACAACCGACAGTGGCAATGGCACCCAACCTGCGGGCTTGCCGAGCACGTCGACAACGCTTTGTTGCATCGGGTTGAGTTGGTTGGTCGACATGATTTGTGAACTTACATTACTTAATGGGTGTTTTTTGGCTAACCGTGATATACCCATTTGTAATACTCACTGCCATGAATACGAAAGTTGGCACTCGTGATGTTGCGCTCGTTGGCACTCGTGATGCCGCGCTCGTTGGCACTCGCTTTGCCGAGTTCGCCATGGCGGCGCGGGTGTTGGCGAGTCGTGCGCATCGTTCTGGTTTGGTGTCGCCTGGTTTTCGAAGTCCCCCGCGGGTGATCGGCATCGACCGAAGTTTGCGTCGCATCAATAACGGTGTCGTTGTTTCGGTTCGTTTGCTAGGTCGACCATTTGTAGCCGTGCTTGGCGACATGGTCGAAGGTGTCATCGTGGCTAACCGACTTGTCGGTCGCCAAGCAGAAATTGCCAGAACTTTGCTCTGGGCAAGTGTCGAGTCGCTTTTGGTTAGCGACGAGGATGAAACGCGCGTAGCCTGAGAGCGTTGCCCAGGTGGCGGAATGGTAGACGCGGGGGGCTTAAACCCCCCTGGTGCGAAAGCGCTGTATCGGTTCGAGTCCGATCCCGGGCACACTGATTTTCTGCATTGTGTGCACGAAACCACAGATATTTCGACCAGATTCTTGTGTTCGTGCGTGGCACTATAGAAAGGTGAGTTTGACGACGTCAGCCCCTACTGCCAGTGAGTTGCGCGAGCAGATGCAGGCACGCGTGCCCCAGATGGTCGAGCAACTTGGCGAATTCGTCAATCTAGAGTCGCCTTCGCTTGATGTCGACCACCTGCAGGTGAGTGCGAAATATTTGGCCGAACTTTTTGCAAAGGTCACGGGTAAAAAGGCAGAAATTATCCAAGCAGCAAATGGCCCACACGTGCATTGGAAAGGCAGTGACAACACAAACGTGTTAATAGTCGGTCACCACGACACAGTTTTTCCGCTGGGCACGACTATCAATCGTCCGTTTTCAATCGAAGGAGATATCGCCCGTGGCCCGGGCATTTTTGACATGAAAGCTGGCATCGTGCAAGCGATTCATGGATTGAGCGCAATTCGCGATGCATATCACGTTGAGGTTTTGATCACCGCCGACGAAGAAGTTGGCTCGGAGACTTCGCGCGAGTTGATCGAGGCCCGTGCTCGTGCGACGGGTGCGGTGTTGGTACTTGAACCAAGTGCCGATGGTGGCGCGCTGAAGATTGCGCGCAAGGGCGTGGGCACTTTCACGGTTCAGATCGTTGGTCGAGCCTCGCACGCGGGGCTCGAACCAGAAAAAGGTGTCAATGCCTTGGTCGAACTCTCAGCCCAAGTGCAACGTATCGTTGCCATGGCTCGACATGAGGTCGGCACAACGGTGACCCCAACTGTGGCTACTGCGGGCAACGCCGAAAATGTTGTACCCGACGCGGCGATGATCAAGGTTGATGTTCGAGTAGTTTTGCCCGAAGAAAAAGTTCGCATTGAGCGCGAAATGTCGCAATTGAAACCAACTGTTGATGGTGCAGTGATAAAAGTTTCCGGAAGCATCAATCGACCTCCAATGCACGAATCTGCAGGTCGACAGTTGTTTGGCGTGGCAGAGGCCGTGGCCAAAGATTTGGGTATCAAAAACTTGCAGGGTGTCGCTGTCGGCGGTGGCTCAGATGGCAACTTCACAGCGGCCATCGGTGTGCCGACTTTAGATGGCATGGGCGCGGTTGGAGGCGGTGCGCACGGGGTGACCGAACACGTTTTGATTTCGACGATGGGCGAGCGTGCCGCGCTTGTCGCAGGCGTTGCCCGCGCACTCGTCAACCGCTAAATATTTCGAAGTAGCTCTTCGGTCTGCGTGATCAATTCAGGTTTAGGTATTTTAAGTTCCTCGATTTGCCACAAAGCAAAGTCCATATAGCCATGCATGCAAAGTGCTGCAAACCATTTTTCCACATCTCTTTCAATTATTGCTCTGCCATTGGCTGAATTGTCAGGAACGAAAATCACATCACCGTATAGC
>CAYOVI010000141.1:0-2736 GCA_964407365.1 uncultured Ferrithrix sp. | reverse complement strand
AAGCGCTCGGGCACGGTGTCATTCGATGGCAATGAATTGACCGCCATGACCAAAGAACAGGTTCGTGCTCAATTTGGTTCGGGTATGGCGATGATTTTTCAAGACCCGATGACGGCTCTGAACCCCGTGCGTCGAATCGGCTCACAACTCTCAGAGGGTCTGCGCGTGCGTCTTGGGGTTAGCAAGAAAGATGCGATGGCGCGCAGCAAAGAATTGCTCGAACTCGTGCGCATACCCAATGCGGCCGCAGTTTTGAAGGCGTTTCCTTATCAGCTTTCTGGTGGCATGCGTCAGCGCGTGATGATTGCGATCGCAATCGCTTGCAATCCAAAACTTCTATTTGCTGACGAACCGACCACTGCACTTGATGTGACCGTTCAGGCCCAGATCTTGCAGTTGCTGCGTGACCTGCGCAAAGACTTGAAAATGTCGATGGTTTTGGTGACCCACGACCTTGGCGTAGTTGCGGGAAACACCGATTTTGTGGCCGTGATGTACGCGGGTGAAATAGTTGAATATGCGCCGACTGCAAAATTGTTCGCAGACATGCGAATGCCCTACACCGAGGCGTTGCTCGAGTCGATTCCGACAATTGACCACAAATCCGGAAAACGACTTCCGGTAATTGCCGGCAGGCTTCCCAATCCGACCGATCGTGGCGCAGGCTGCAGTTTTGCTCCTCGTTGCAAATATGCCCAAGAAAAATGTCGCAACGAGCACCCAGATCTGAAGCAAGACCCAGACGGCCATCTTTATCGTTGCTGGTTTCCGATCGGTGAGGCGAAGTAATGGCAGGTTCAGGCACAGCCCACATGCGCAATACCACCGATGCGGTATTGACAGTTCGCGATTTGACCGTCGAGTTTCGAATTAGCAAAGACAAAGTTGTTAAAGCGGTATCAGGTCTAAGTTTTGACGTGATCAAGGGTGAGACCTTGGCAATCGTTGGTGAATCTGGTTGCGGCAAGACGACTCTGGCGCGAGCCGTTTTGCAATTGCCACCGCCAAACTCTGGAGAGGTCGTATTCGACGGCACCGATCTGACATTGCTCCCGAAAGAAAATTTGCGCTCGGCCCGAACTTCAATGCAGATGATCTTTCAAGATCCGATTTCGTCGCTCGACCCGCGCATGACTGTGCATCAGTTGATCGACGAACCGCTTGAAATTTGGGACCGCGGCACTCGCCAAGAGCGCGACGAGCGAATAAACAATTTGCTCAACAATGTGGGTCTTGAGCCTGAACTGGTTTTGAACCGTCGCTCGTATGAGTTTTCGGGCGGTCAGTGTCAGCGCATCAGCATCGCTCGCGCGCTCGCACTTGACCCAAGAATGCTGATTTGTGACGAACCAGTGAGCGCGCTCGACGTGAGTATTCAGGCCCAGATACTTAATTTGCTGCAAGACATGAAAGAACAGTTTGGTCTGACGATGATCTTTATCTCGCACGATTTGGCCGTGGTCAAGGCCGTCAGCGATCGCGTAATGGTCATGTATCTGGGCAAAATCTGTGAAGTTGCGTCGCCAGATGTTTTGTATGCAAAGCCCGCGCACCACTACACACACGCTCTTTTGAATTCGGTGCCCGTTGCCGACCCAACTCGACAGAGAAAAACTGAGTTGTTGCAAGGTGAGCCTCCTTCACCGATGAACCCACCATCTGGTTGTCGCTTCAGAACGCGATGTGCTTCGGCTTCGGCGATTTGCGCCGAGCAAGAACCCCAATTACGCGAGGTTTCGCCGGGTCAATTTGTGGCTTGTCATCACCCGATTGCATAAGTTTTGGTGACGACTCGAACAAAAGTTCTGCTGGACTGTGATCCGGGTCATGATGACGCATTTGCGATAATCGTCGCCTCAAAATTTGCAGAAGTTTTAGGTGTGACGACCGTGGCGGGAAACGCTCCGCTAAGTCTGACGACCAAAAATGCCCGTGTGATACTTGACCTTTGCGGTGCATCGCACATGCAGTTGCATTCTGGTGCGAGTAGACCGTTGGTGGCTGAGCCGATTCACGCCGCATACATTCATGGCGAAAGCGGCATGGATGGTGCGAATTTCGCAGAGCCCTCGCGGCCCGCCGACTCTTCAGATGCGGTGCAGTTCATTATTGAGACCGCGCGGGCAAACCCTGGCTTGTGGCTGGTGCCGACCGGGCCGTTGACGAATATCGCATTGGCATTGCGAGTGGCACCCGACTTGGTTGAAAACATTTCGGGCATTTCACTTATGGGCGGTGGCAGGTTTGGCAATCGCACGGCGACGGCTGAATTCAATGTTTGGTGCGACCCAGAGGCGGCGTCAGCAGTGTTTGATTCGGGGGCCAAAATAATAATGAGTGGCCTTCACTTGACACACCAGATAATGGCGACGCCCGAACGAATTGCGATGGTGCGAAATGCCCACGGCCAGGTTGGCCCAAAGTTGGCTGGGCTACTTGAGTTTTTCAGCAAGATGTATAAATCGCTGCACGACGACTTTGAAGGTGCGCCACTGCACGACGTTTGTGCTGTGTTGGCACTGACCCACCCACAATTTTTCGGGTCTAGTGAGCGCCATGTCGCCGTCGAGGTTGACGGTGCGCTGACCCGTGGCATGACCGTGATCGACGATCGTCACGTGTTGTCGCGCACCAAGGCCAACACGAAGGTGCTCGAGACCATCGACGCCGACGCCGCCTTTGCTGCGATCGTCGAAGCCATTCGCGCTTGCCCAGAACGCTGAATCAGCCCGAGAA
>CAYOVI010000140.1:0-2760 GCA_964407365.1 uncultured Ferrithrix sp. | reverse complement strand
ATTGCGGCAGCGACTATCGCAACTATGACCGACGAATATCTTGCAGAGTTGCCGCTGTCAATAAACCATGGCACGACTGGCAGCATCGCACCAGCCAAAAATGTGACGAGCGAGATGAGCGCAATCTGAATCGGGTTGGGCAAGTTGCCCGCGTCAAGACCGAATTCTTCGCGTGCGTGCACGATCACCGCTCGCTCTGGGTCACGCATCACTTCGGCGGCAGATATTGCGGCCTGATCGCGCGACATGCCGTGTTGTCGATACATCGCGGCCAATTCAGAAGTTTCTGCCTCGGGGTGAAGCTTTAATTCTCGCAACTCGAGTGCCATCTCGCGCTCGACGAGATCGTTTTGTGCGCTAATCGATACCCATTCGCCGGCAGCCATACTTGCCGCACCCGCAACCGCGGCTGCGATGCCAGCGAGACGAACTGCGCTCGCGTCGACACCGCTGGCTGCAAAACCGATGATCAACGAGACGTTTGATACGAGACCATCGCTAAAACCAAATACGCCGGCTCGTGCCGAGCCGCCGGCAAGCGCGCGATGGTCGGGATGACCTTCATGCTCGAGAGTTTTCTTTGCCACGACTTCAACAATAGTTCTGTCTCGGGTGCTCATGCTCACCGAGATAGCCTGATGACAGATGGCACAGACACCGCGCTACCGATTCGCGCCGTCACCGACAGGTTATTTTCATGTCGGCGGTGCACGAACCGCTCTCTATAACTGGATTCTTGCGCTGCAATCCAATGGTGTTTTTGTTTTACGAATAGAAGACACCGACGACTCGAGAAACAATCCGCAATGGACACAGGGCATTATTGATGCGCTTGCTTGGCTCGGCATAGATAACGAAGATTCGCACTTCGAAGGGCCGTTTTTTCAATCGGCCAACGCAAATCTGCATGTCAAAGCAGCAGAAAAATTGTTTGCACAAGGTGCCGCATATTATTGCGATTTGTCATCTGAAGATATTCAAAAACGTGCAAAAGAATCGGGCAAACAGGGATACGACGGCTATTCGCGAGACCGTGGTTTAGGGCCTGGTCAAGGTCGAGTTCTGCGATTTCGCGTGCCCGAGGGTTCGACAATCGTTCAAGATCAGGTGCGCGGCAGTGTCGAGTTCGACAATGCAACGATTGAAGATTTTGTTTTGTTGCGTGGCAACGGTTCGCCTGTGTTTTTGCTTGCAAACGTCGTTGATGACATAACTCAAGGTATTACCCATGTGGTGCGAGCCGAGGAGCATCTGCCAAATGCACCGAAACAACAGATGATTTGGCGAGCACTCGGCCACGAACCGCCAAGTTGGGCCCATGTTCCGGTGCTTGTAAACGAGCAACGCAAAAAACTCTCAAAGCGACGCGACAAAGTTGCAGTCGAGCAATATCGGGACGAGGGAATACTCTCGGCGGCAATGAAGAACTATTTGATGACCCTTGGTTGGGCACCAACTGGCGACACCGAAATCGTGTCGTTCGAGAAAATAACTGAAGAGTTTGACTTGAGTAGCGTCAATCATTCACCGGCATTTTTTGACATCGTTAAATTGCAATCATTCAATGCCGAATATATTCGTGCGATGCCACTAGATGAGTTCATTGGCGCGTGCGAGCCCTGGTTGATTGGTGAAAAAGCCCCGTGGCAAGCAACCGCATTTGACGCAAAAGTTTTCGCCGAAATAGCGCCGTTAGTGCAGACTCGTGTGCAGTTGTTGCAAGAAGTGCCGACCATGGTCGATTTCTTGTTCTGCGATTTGCCCAAAATTGACGATGCTGCTTTCGCCAAAGCGTTCGCGCCAGAGTGGGCAAGAACAACATTGATCGAAATTCGCGAGGGCATCGAAACATGTGAGTTCAAAGCCGATGCATTGAAAAATGTCGTCGAGTCTGTCGGCGAGAAATATTCTCTGAAACTCGGCAAATTACAGGCACCGTTGCGGGTTGCAGTGACAGGTCGAAGTGTAGGTCCGCCATTGTTCGAGCCGATCGTGTTGCTTGGTCGACAAGCAACTCTAAAACGCATTGATGTTGCGTTGGCAAAAAAAGTTTAGAGAGCTCTAACGCGGTGACTTTTCGCCGAGCCATCAAGTGGGTGCTCGTTTTTGCCGGACTGGCCCTCGTGTTTTGGCTGGTTTCGTTGGTTCAAGTCTGGAATGTGGGCCGCAGTGCCGACAGAGAACCTGTTGGTGCATTAATAGTCTTGGGTGCTGCCCAATATGACGGGCGACCATCACCACAGTTTCAGGCTCGACTCGACCACACGCTCGAATTATGGAACTTAAACCTTGCTTCTTACATCATTGTTACGGGTGGCAAGCAGGTTGGTGATCGGTTCACCGAGTCTCAAGCGGCAAGAAAGTTTCTCACGTCAAAAGGTGTGGCAAGCGATCTAATATTCGAAGAAAACACCGGCACGACGACATTTGAGTCGTTGCTTGCTGTAGCAAAGGTTGCTAATGAACTGGGCATTGATCGAGTGATGATTGTAAGTGATCCATTTCATGTTTTGCGGGCAAAGTTGATCGCCCAAGAAGTTGGGCTGATCGCCTTCACATCGCCGACACGGTCGTCGGTGATTCGTGGTTGGTCGGCGATGCGACATAACTTTCAAGAGGCGACTGGTGTTGTGGTTGGGCGACTGGTTGGCTTTCGTCGCGTTGATTCGTGGACTAATTAACTAGATATTTGCGATATCGTAAAACCGTCACTCTGGGGAGTGGTGTAACTGGCAACACAGCAGATTCTGGTTCTGTTAT
>CAYOVI010000139.1:0-2787 GCA_964407365.1 uncultured Ferrithrix sp. | reverse complement strand
TAGAGCATCTCCCTTACAAGGAGAGGGTCGGGGGTTCAAGTCCCTCAACGCCCACTATCCCTTGAAAGCGAGTCGCTTCTTCTTCAGCGCAACGCACAAGATCGAAATTGCATTTGGACCCATGCCGTGCAGGGCGGCGACCTCGGCCTGGCGACACTTGGTCAAATCTCGCAAACTATGTAGACCTGCACCTTCAAGTGCGCGCCTAGCCGGTGCAGCAATACCCAGACGGCGCCATTCGTCGAAATCGATTTCGCTTCGTCGCGTGGCAATGAGTTTTCGCAGCAACTCAGTTGATAGCGGTTTATCGATTGGCACATGCAGCGCGCTCTTGGTTTTTGAATATTTTTTCAACTCGATTCTCAGTCGACTAAGAGTTGAGCCACTAAACGGGTAATAACCGACATGTCTTTTGTTGGCGAGCAAACCAGCAACTATTGATCCGTCAAGCTTGAAAGCCGGCATTCCATAGCTCACAACCTCGGTGGCGTCAGGAATAATTTTCAAAATTCGTTCGCGCATGACCAGCATTGTCGAGCGTTGTGGCTCTGGCGAGCGCCGATATACGGCTTGTGCGGGTGATTTTGTTCGCGTCATGTCTTTTATGCCTAATTGCAAATTTAGGTGCAAAGTAGAAGAGTGTTAGGTTTTTGAGTCGTGGGACAATATGCCGTTTATCGCGACAAACGCGTGGTCGTCACCGGGGCTTCATCAGGCATCGGACGAAAGACAACCGAGTTCTTGCTCAGCGATGGCGCAAAAGTCATCGCTCTTGATCGCAACCCGAGTGATCTCGATGTAGAGCAATTTATTGCCGTTGACTTTAGGCAGCCTGAGACTATCGCAGCGGCCGCAAAAAAAATTGATGGTGAAATTGATGTCTTGCTCAATATCGCCGGGGTGCCCGGCACCGCAGACCCAGAAACTGTGATGCGGGTAAATGTTTTGGGCTTGCGCATGCTTTCGCAACTTTTGATTGATCGAATTCGACGGGGTGGGTCGGTGACTCACGTGGCGTCAATTGCCGGTGCACAGTGGGCCGCACATCTCGATGAGGTGCAAAGACTGCTCGCCACACCCGACTATGAAACCGGCGTGGATTGGGTTAGAGATCACCCAATGGACAGCAAACGTGCGTATGACTTTTCAAAAGAATGCGTTGTCGTCATGGCCAAACAACAAGGTCACTGGTTGCGCGAGCGCGGAGTTCGCGTCAACACAGTCAGCCCAGGGCCAGTCGACACGCCGATATTGAAAGACTTTCGCGAGTCAATTGGCCCATTGCTCGATCTTGTGACTCGCGAGGCTGGTCGCAATGCAACAGCGACTGATATCGCTCGAGTGATCTTGTTTTTGTCTGACCCGACTCTCGAGTGGTTGAATGCCACCGATGTGCAAGTTGACGGCGGGTTCATGAGCGGTCTAGTTGGTGGCTGGGTTAAACTCGGCTGAGTTATGGGCAACCAAGCAACACGACAACTTGCGGGGCAGCGGGCGTTCATTACCGGTGGCGCAAGTGGCGTTGGCGCCGAAATGGCGCGCAGATTCACGCGTGAAGGTGCGTCGGTCGTGGTCGCCGACGTCAACGACACCCTCGGTAAACAAATTGCAGTTGAAGTGGGTGGCGAATATGTGCATCTTGACGTGACCGATTCGCAAGCCTGGGCAAAACTAATGCCAACATTCGAACCGTTCGACATTGTTTGTCTCAATGCTGGTGTCTCGACGCATCAAAATGTGATCGGCAACATCTCGAACTATCCACTCGAAAAAGTCGACAACGACGCCTATGAACGAATCATGAGCATCAACGTCGACGGCGTCGTGTTCGGGGCGAGAGCAGTCATACCTGGCATGGTCGCTCGCAAGTCGGGCCATATTTTGGTCACGGCATCGCTGGCGGGCATTATTGCAATCGCACCCGACCCGATTTATGGATTAACCAAGCACGCCATGGTGGGTCTCGTGAAATCTCTCGGCCCAGCACTCGAGCCCCATGGGGTTTGCATCAGTGCTTTGTGTCCTGGCTTTTTAGATACGCCATTGGTCAGTGAACTCGCCCGTGAATATGCCAAATCTTTCAGCATGGGTGTAATGGAAGTCTCGGTTGCAGGCGACTTGGCGATGCGTGCGCTCACCGAGCGCATCGCTGGTTCTCAGTGGACTGTGATGGCTGGTCAACCAATCACTCAATACGTGCCCGCACCACCATTTGGCTGATTGCTATTTTGAAAAAAATAAACGATTTTGTTCTGAGAGTTTTGCCATAATCGAAAAATAATCGCACTCTTGCAAGAGTGGGGTGAATGGTGCCAAAGTCGTCAAACCGATGCCCACTGCCTGTTCGCCGCTCGAGAGCAAGTTGATAGTTGCTTTTGGTAAGTCGGGCATTGTCGCTCCAAGATTGTCTCTTGAGCGCTCGAGGCTTTGTCTGAATTTTTTTCGTGTTGGCAGGTGATCTCGCGAAGCAATGAGACACTCAAGGCGAAAATCAAGCCACTGGCGCCGATTCGGAATGAACGCAAGATCAAAACTGTCTGTGAGCCCACGATCGATGTGCAAATGATCAGCAGCGCGAATGTTGCTGTCGCGATTGACATCAGAAGAAAGATTCAGAAAAATTTCCATCGCATCGTCGGTCAACGCTTCTTTGTCGACGTACAAGTTATAGAGCGAGCCATTTGTAATGCCGGCGCGACGAACGATTCGCGAAATTGTCGCATTGGCATAGCCAGACTTTGCAACGACTTCGGCTACGGCATAAATGAGCGCCGTGCGCACAGGGTT
>CAYOVI010000138.1:0-2835 GCA_964407365.1 uncultured Ferrithrix sp. | reverse complement strand
CAGCAAATTCCCTACACCCAACTCACGCGCCAAGAATTAAACGAAAAAGTGGCCGATCTGCTCAGTCAAGGCGCAGTGGTCGGGTGGTTTCAAGGGCGAATGGAGTTTGGACCGCGAGCACTTGGCAACCGCACGATTCTCGGTGATGCCCGTCACCCTGACATGCAAAAGAAAATGAATCTAAAAATTAAATTTCGCGAGGGCTTTCGTCCGTTTGCGCCCGCTGTGCTTGCCGAAGATGTCTCAGACTGGTTCGACCTCGATTCATCTAGCCCATACATGTTGGTGGTGGCACCCGTGGCCGAACATCGACGAAGCAAAGATCACGCTGACATGTCGAAACTTTTCGGCATTGACAAATTGAACGTAGTTCGCTCGCAGATACCTGCGGTCACACACGTTGATTTTTCTGCACGCGTGCAGACTGTGCATGCAGACACAAACCCCGAGTTTCACGATCTCTTGACAGTTTTCAAGAAGCGCCACAATTGTTCGGTTTTGCTCAACACCTCTTTCAATGTGCGCGGTGAGCCCCCGGTCTGCACGCCAGACGAGGCTTATACGTGCTTCATGCGCACCGATATGGACTATCTCGTGATTGGCACGATGTTGCTCGCAAAGTCTGAGCAACCCGCTCTCACACACGACTCCGATTGGCAAAAAGAGTTCGCACTTGATTAAGCGCAGTTTCGTTTTCATCATTTGGTGTGGCATAGTCGTCGCGGGTGTCTTGCGTCGCTTGCTCGGTTTGGGTCGTTTGACTGGCAAAGGCAATGCCAAGAGTTATTGGGTCGAAAAGTCGCCTTTATCAAGAGATCATTTTGAGCGCCAGCGTTAGGCAGTCACGTGCTGCAGTCGAGCAGCGCAATGCGATCGTGCCACAAATGCGCGATTACGACGAGCTTGGCATGCGCCAAGAGTGGGTGCCCCATCTGATGTATTTTCACCCCAAAAATATCGTGCTCGATTCTGTTTCAACCAACGAGTTCGGCTTTCGAAACACGACTGGCAACAAACCAGGCGCACCTACTGCATTGCTGGTGGGTGGCAGCAGCGTGTTTGGCATTGGTGCGACCAGCGACGCAGCGACCATACCGAGTTTGTTGAACGCGACGACCAAATTTAATTGGCTCAATTTTGGTGGTCGCGCCTTCAATTCGACTCAAGAGGCAATTTTGGTGCATCTGGCAAACGTGCAAAAGATTGACGGACCGATTGTCGTTATGTCTGGTGTCAATAATTTGACGCGCTCGTTGATGAGCGGCAGTTTTTCGAAAATGTTTGGCGCCTTTTTTCATCAGGGTTTGTTCGAGTCGCAGATGCGTAGTGCGGCAGTTGGCAATCGTGCGCTCGCGAGACAACTAGCAGACGGTTTGCTTGAACGATTTGGTGTCGGCAAAAAACGGCACTCGCAACCGTTATCAAACACAAGCCACTCAAAAGCGGCGTCATATGACGCGATGCTCACCGTTTTTGAGCGTGATTGTGCATACTTAAAAATGGTGGCAAACGAAAAATCGACTTCTGTCTCATTTGTGTTGCAACCGTTTATTCCGTGGATGAACAAGTCTCTAACAAGTCAAGAAACCGAATTGTTCAGACTATTAGATCAAGAGGCGGGGGATTTTTCGCAGGTACTCGGCGAACTTGCCGAACTCAAGCAAAAATATGTCAGTGACTTGCATTCCGTCTGCTCGCGTGTCGGGCTTAAGTTTCTTGACCTAAACGATGTCGCCGAACTGAATCGGCCCGACTGGCTATTTGTCGATCGAGCTCACTTCACAGATAAAGGAAATGAAATTCTGTCACGAATTATTTTGCTAGGGTTAAATTTGTGAAAATTTGGTTGGCTGTAATCAGAGTGTTTAAACGAATCATTGGTCGTAAAAAAAGTGATCAACCTAAAAATGTAATTGACGACAATTACCCAATGTTTTAATTTCAATTGCTAAAACCAATGAGTTTCGCCAATGAGGAAGTTTTACAGTTTTACAAAGAATTTCCGTTCAATATTTTTAGCAATGAGGACGATCATAAAAAGTTCATTAGATCGGGCGTGTCATTAAATAGCCATCCTGAACTAATTCGAATTCTTTCGGGTAGTACAAGTGTTATTGAAGTAGGGTGCGGAATGGGTCGCTTTGCTGCTCAGATTTTTGATCGTTTTAGGTCGCCTGTGACGGCAATTGATTTCAATTCAACTGTGATTGATTACGCTCAAGCGGTTGCGGAAAACCTTGGACTTGATGTTAACTACGAGGTCGCTGATTTGTTTAAGTTTGATCCGCCGCAAAAATTTGATATCTGTGTTTCCCTTGGAGTTCTTCACCATACGAATAATTGTCATTTAGCAGTCGAGCGATGCATTAACTCGTTTTGCAAATCTGGTGGATATTTTTATCTCGGCCTTTATCATCTGTATGGACGAAAGCCGTTTCTTCAACATTTTGAGAAAATTAGGGCTTCTGGTGGCGGTGAAGACCAACTGTTTAGAGAATATGAGAGATTAGATGGTGGGAAAACCGACAAAACCTTTTTGTATTCTTGGTTTCGCGATCAGGTTTTACATCCGCATGAGACTCAACACACTCTGAAAGAAATTACTGAAGTTTGTGCAAACTCTGGAGCACGATTGGTATCTACTTCAATTAATCAATTCAAAGAATTCAACTCAGAATCTGAGTTGTTTGAGCTGGAATTGGAGTATGAAGATTTGTCAAAACAGCGAATAGCTGACGGTAAGTACTTCCCTGGCTTCTTTACTGCCTTGTTCCAAAAAATTTAGTTCGGGTTTCGGCGGGTCAGTGGGTTTGCTGCAATTAAATCAGCCAACAG
>CAYOVI010000137.1:927-2943 GCA_964407365.1 uncultured Ferrithrix sp. | reverse complement strand
ATGCAACCCACGACACCGATCGGTTCGCGCACGACGAGCGAGTTGCCGAGTTCGTGTGAATATTCGAATTTTTCGGCGACTATTGCCGCCTGCTTGAACGAGTTGATCGGCAGACCAACTTGAATCATGTGGCTGAGAAACTTTGTCATGCCCGTTTCGCGCGAGATCGCAGTTGCGAGTTCATCCATGCGGGCGGCGATGCCGTCACCGATGCGATTCATATATTTGGCGCGCTCTTGCACGTCGAGTGCGGCCCAACCGATGAAAGCGTTGCGAGCGGCCTTGGCGGCAGCATCAACATCGGCGGCATTGCATGACGGAATCGTGGCCATGACCTCTTCGTTGGTCGAGTCGAAGACTTCGATGGCTTTATCTTTGCCCTGAGGTGCGACCCATTTGCCGTTGATATAGATCTTGTCGTACTTTTGCACTTGGTGCTCCTTAATTTGAAACTGAGTATCAGTCAATCTAGTGGGGCTAGTTTTGTCGTATGCAAGCAGAGCAATTAACCCCTGCAATAGGTGCGGTGATTTCGGGCATCGACCTGTGTCAGCCCATTTCGCTTGCACAACGCGACGCGATTCTCGCGGCGTTGGTCGAACACCATGTTTTGTTTTTTGAAAATCAACCGTTGACCCCGCGTCAGCATCGCGACCTTGCGGCCAATTTCGGGCAGTTGCACGTGCACCCGATTTATCCGCATGACCCAGAAGTCGAAGAAATAATCGTGCTCGACACCAATTTGAAAAACCCACCAGATAGCGACACGTGGCACAGCGATGTGCCGTTCATCGAGTGCCCGCCGATGGGGGCGTTGTTGTCAGCACGCGTGATTCCGCCCAAGGGTGGCGACACGATGTGGGCCAGTTGCATCGCCGCATATGACGCACTCGATGACGAATATAAAGCGATGATCGAAAATTTGACGGCCGAGCAAGATATCGCAGCGGCCTTCACCGACGCACGTTATGGCGACACGCCCGAGGCGCGTGCGCAACTTGCCGAGGCGCGCAAGAAAAACCCGCCGACCGTGCACCCGGTGGTGCGAACACACCCGGTTAGCGGCAAGCGTGGCATTTTTGTGAACCAATCTTTCACGACGCGAATAATTGAACTCTCACCAGAAAAGAGCGCCGAGGTTTTGGGATTTTTAACTGCGCACGTGTCGCGACCCGAGTTTGTGGTGCGCTGGAAGTGGAAACCATATGATTTGGCGTTTTGGGACAACCGATTGACGCAACACTATGCATGTGCCGATTATTTGCCGCACCGCCGTGTGATGCACCGCGCCACGATTTTGGGCGACAAACCCTTTCGCTGATTTTTTGGCTAGTTGCCGTTGCGCGCGTCGGCCCACTTTTTATAGAACTTGCGAAAGGTCTTGAGTTCGCGCATATAGGCGTCGCGGTGCTTGCCAAAATCTGGGTCGAGTGAAAGCAGCGACAACAACTCGTCGCCTTTGTCGATGAGCGTGCGACCGCTTGTGATCAACCACTCAGAAATGTTGCCGTGCGCCACACCGTCATCGAGTTCGATTTCGGCCATATCGCGCCGATGCTGATCGATCTCGCGTGCAAGAGCGGCAATCTCACCCTGCAACGTGCGTGGTTTGTTCAGTGCCATCACCCGAGAGTAGTTGTGGGGTGAGGCGCAGATGAGCCACGGCAAGTAGCGTGTATCTGGCTATGGCACGCGAAAAGATTTATACCCGGGCAGGCGACGACGGCACGACGGGTTTGCTTTTTGGTGGGCGAGTCAACAAAGACTCGGCATTGCCGCGGGCATATGGCGCTGTTGACGAGGCACAGGCAATTCTCGGGCTGGTTCGCGCAGAAGCGGGCAAGGGCACAGAACTCGACGATCTTTTGGTGCACATCATGCGTGACTTGTGGGTGTTGATGGCCGAATTGGCGACATTGCCAGAAAATCGCAGCAAACTCGTCGATGGCAAGTCGCGTGTGACAGCCGAGATGGTGACAAAACTCGAAAATATGATCGATTCGCTCGATGAAAAGT
>CAYOVI010000137.1:0-917 GCA_964407365.1 uncultured Ferrithrix sp. | reverse complement strand
GAAAATAAAATTGCCGCGTTGCTCGATGTGGGTCGAACTGTCGCGCGCCGAGCCGAGCGGCACTCGCTGGCGGCTGCACCTGCGCCGTCGCAAGCCTGCCCTTATCTGAATCGACTTTCAGATTTATTGTGGACGATCGCGCGTTGGCAAGAAGGCAAATCTCTGCCCGTAAAAAGTATCGATTAATAACAGGAGAAAAATGAAAACGAATCAGTTGACTATCGAAGTTTCAAAATCTGGTGTCAAAAGTGCCGGTGCGCAAGCATTCGCAGTTGCCACAAGCGGCACGGTGCCACGCGAACTCGGCTTGTCACGCGAGCAGCTTGGGGCTCTTGGCTTTGAGGGCAAGGCGGGCCAGACATTTGTCGTGCCGACAGGCAAAAAAGTTTTGACCATTGCAGTTGGCATTGGCGAGCCAGCCAAGGCAAATGCAGACGTGATGCGCAATGCAGCAGCCGCGCTTGCTCGCGCGTGCGCAAAAGTTGCGAGTTTGTCGACGAACTTGGCGACCGCGGGCCGTGGCAACCGTGCCGAGATCGCCCAAGCGGTGACAGAAGGTTTGATTTTGGCCACACATAGATATGACGCGCTAAAGAGCGACAAAAAGGCAACCTCAAAACTGACATCGGTGACCCTGGTTGCACCGGGGGCGATGTCGAGCGCAGTCAAGACTGGGGCAAAGCGAGGCGAGACGATTGCCGATGCAGTTTGTTTGGCACGAGACCTGGCCAACATGCCACCGGCGCATTTGACCGCAAAGATGATCGCCGAGCGCGCACAAAAGATTGGCGCCGAGACCGAGTTGCAAGTCGAAGTCTTCAACAAAGACCAACTTCTGGCGATGGGTTGCGGCGGAATAATCGGGGTCAATCGCGGCAGCGTCAACCCGCCACGCATGGTGAAAATTTCATATCGCC
>CAYOVI010000136.1:0-3058 GCA_964407365.1 uncultured Ferrithrix sp. | reverse complement strand
TGGAAAGAAATGTTTCAATTGTTTCGACGAGCGATGACAATGCAGATTGTCTAAACCTTTTGTCGCTTGCTGACTTGGCCAAGAAGAACAACCAGACTTTAATTGTTGGCGCTGCCTCTTCACCGGGCATGTCCGGACTTTTGGTGCGCAATTTGAGCAAACTGTTCGATGAGATCGACGAGGTGCACACCGCTTTGCATGGCACAGGTGGCCCAGCGTGTGCGCGTCAACACCACCGTGCATTATCTGGTCAGTCAGTTGGTTGGCATGAGGGTGAGTGGCTTCGTCGACCCGCGGGCAGTGGTCGCGAGTTGTGTTGGTTTCCAGAGCCCGTGGGCGCTTACGACTGCTATCGCGGCGAACTGCCTGATCCACTTTTGATAAAGCGAGCCTTCCCCGAGTTGAGCCGAGTTACCGCCCGTGTGTCGGCAACACGTCGCGATCGAGTTTTTGCTCGTTTGCCAATGTTGATTCCACCTCAAGCAGAGGGTGGCATGGGTGGTTTGCGAGTCGAGGTTCGAGGCATGAAAAATGCTGAGAGGGTCGTCGAAGTAGTTGGCGTGGCTGAACGAGTCGGTCAAGTAGCAGGCGTAGTCGCTGCTTCTGTTGCGTTGTCAATCAGCAATGGTGAAATCTCACAGCGCGGATCTTTTGTTTTGGGCGAGTTGGCTTTGCCAAACGAATCAATTCTCAGTCGAGTTTTGTCTAGTGGGGTGCAAGCACACTCATTTGTTCGCGCCTAAATAGTTAGGCGATTCTCAGCGATTCTCATATAGGTTTGAGGGCATGTCGGCGTTGCATAAGCATTCAAAAGATAAACATTCTGACGTGCATGTCGAAGTTGCGCGTCGACTTGCACAAAACGATCAGCGTTATTCATCAAAAAGGCGTGCGATAGTTTCAATGCTTGAGACAACCGATCGTCCGCTGACTATTTCAGAGATCTTGCAACGTTCAAAGAGCATCAAGGGCTCGGCCAACAAAATCGCTCAAAGTTCTTTGTATCGCAACCTTGTTGTTCTTGAAGAGGTTGGGGCGGTGCAGAAGGTGATCAGCACAGACGACAACGGCAGATATGAGTTGAACGAAGAAATCCTTGGGCATCATCATCACATGTTGTGTTCGGTTTGTGGCGATGTACGCGACGTGTTTGTGCCCGAACAACTTGAGCTAACCCTTGATACTGCGCTGAGTCAAATCGCAACACGTTTAGATTTCAAGCTGGATCAGCATCGCCTCGATCTAATAGGTCGATGCAATAAGTGCGCCTAATTCAAACCTTTTTTAGTTGATTGATCTGTTCGCTTAGTCGATCAAGTTGCTCACGCAATTCATCGGTTGTCACTACGTTGGCAAGGGCTAGTTGCAGGCTGGCTATTTCTCGAGCGAGAAATTCCGCATCGTTTTGCGTGCGGGTGGCGACGTTTCTATCAACCTGGGCTTGTTCGCGATCGCGACTTTCTTGGCGATTGTGCGCCAACAAAATCAGCGGTGCGGCGTATGCAGCCTGTATGGAAAACATCAGGTTCAACAAAATGAACGGATATTTGTCCCACTGCAATGAGATGAACAGCACGTTTAGCAGAACCCAAATCAACACCAGGACAGACTGAATTATCAAAAATCGGGCGGTGCCCATCAGGCGCGCAACATTTTCGGCGAATTGACCAAAAGCCGAGCGATTATATTGCACGCCGATTTTTGGTTGGTTTCGTGGTCGACCGAGGTCTTCGCTACGTTTCATTTGCGCCTCCAGTCTGTTGGCAGGGCGTTGTCTAGAACGTCGTCCACCGTAACTGCGCCAAGCAAGCGTCCGTTTGAGTCACAAACACCAACAGCCAACATGTTGTATGAGGCCAATCTTTTCGCAACATCCCGATCGGCCAACATCGGGTCGATTGTTGGTTCATGATCGAGGCACTGTTTGAGCAACAGACTCGGTCGCTCTCGCAATAGTCGCTGAAAATGTACAACGCCGAGATACGTGCCAGTTGGCGGGTAGTGCGGGGCATGGGCGACAAACACTTGTGCTGCGATCGAAACGAGCCGCTCGGGGTCGCGAATGTGGGCAAGCGCTTCTGCCACTGTGGCATCTGGGCTGAGCACGATGATGTCTGGGGTCATCAAGGCCCCGGCGGTGCCACTCGGATACGACAACAACTGGCGCATTGTCTCGGCATCTTCGTCATCCATAGCATTCAAAACTTTGGTTCGTTGATCTATGCCCATTTGGCCGAGCAAGTCGGCCAAGTCGTCATATTCCATTTCATCGAACACGCTGTTGAGTCTTTCCATATCGAGATTTTCGATTAGGCGCAACTGTTCGTCTTCAGGCAATTCTTCGAGCACGTCTGCAAGACGCTCGTCGTCCATCGCGTCGGCAAGTTGGCGCCGCTGTTCGGTCGGCAACGCCCGAATAATTGTCGCTACATCGCTGGCGTGCATGTCGCGAAGTCTTGCCGCCTCTGCAACTATTGGTGTGGCGGGTGCGAATATCTCGCTTACTTCGAGCCAATCGACCAATCGATGCCCGGATCTTCCGCTCAACAACCCACGCTTCGAAAGTCGAACTTTTGAAATTTGCCAGGACGAAGTTTTTCCGGCGTGGTGAACCAATGCGACATCGCTGACGACCTCATCGCCGTATTTTTTGTCCAAAATATCTTTGCCTAGAAGTTGTTCGCCGGTTCGGGTGCGAAATGGCGTGAGGTTGATGTCCCACGACTTGAGTTGTGCGCCAGCGTTGTCGAGCGTGCTGATGCGGCTCGCACTGACGAAAATTCGACGCCTCTGACTGGTGGCGACAAATCCGAGAACCTTTGGCGCATCTGAACCGCGACTTGGCACGACGATGATGTCGTTTATCTTGCCGATGGCCTGACCGCCGGCGTCGAGCAGCGGCAAACGCATGATTCGAAATGCATAAAGAAGTTCGCTACTCATACAGCGAGGATACCCCTTGTTTTTTTGAGAACTAGAACCAATTTTCGCTGTTAGTGTTGTTTCGCCATACGGGGACGTAGCTCAGCTGGCTAGAGCACCTGCTTTGCAAGCAGGG
>CAYOVI010000135.1:0-3141 GCA_964407365.1 uncultured Ferrithrix sp. | reverse complement strand
GCCCTCGTGTTGAAAGATTCTTTCTCGCTTGGTCAAAGCCTCGTCATTGACGCTCGAGTTGCAGGTTTTGCGGTTGCTGTTGTCGCGGCGTGGCGACGTGCACCATTGATTGTTGTCGTGGTATTGGCTGCGAGTGCGACTGCGCTTGTGCGAGCTATTTAACCCTGTTCGCACAGCGCGGCGAGACCGCGCAAATTGCGTTTCCAGATTTGGCGAAGCACGATTTTGCCGCCGACAAAGGCACCTAGTGGCCCGGCGAGATACCAAGGAAATATGAGTTCTTCTTGCCACTTGAAAAGTGTCTTTTTGCCATTTTCAATTGGCTCGAGGGTAAAAACGCCACTTCCCGTGACGATGCCGACGTGTTTGACGCCCATTGCCTTGCCCGGTATCCATTCGGTGATTTCCATTTTGTCGGTCAAGCGAATTGGGCCGACTTTGGTATCGCACAAAAATGCCGTGCCAACACCACGAGTTTGAGACGAGACGAAGCGAATGGCCACTGCGTCGTGCATCCAGTCGACGTGTCGCTCGATCGGCTCGACAATCTGCCAGACCTTTTCTGGGCTGGCATCAATTTCGATCGAAACCTTGATAATGCTCATCGCCTTGTGAGTGTAGTTAGCCTGTAGTGCTGTGGCGATTCGTAAAAACAATGCATTTGGTCACGACGAGATCGCTGACTTTGTCTATTTAGATCACGCTGCCAGCACACCAATGCGCCAAGAGGCCATCGATGCGATGACGCCATTTATGAGCGGCATTTATGCCAACCCGTCTGGTTCGCATCGTTTTTCGAGAATTGCGCGCAAAGCCATCGACGAGGCACGTGATGACGTGGCCGAGATTTTGGGTTGCAAGGCTGGCGAGGTTGTCTTCACTAGCGGAGGCACTGAGGGCGACAACGCCGCAATTTTTGGTGCAGCCAGGCGCAAGTCGGGTATTGCGGTTTGCCCCGCGAGCGAACATCATGCGGTTTTGCATTGCGTCGAAAATCTAAAGGGTCAGATAGTTGGTGTAGACGCCACCGGTGTCGTAGATCTTGTCGCACTCGAGCGCACTCTGCAAGAGGCACAAATCGGTGGTCATGTCAGTGTCGTGTCGGTTATGGCGGTGAACAATGAAGTGGGCAGCATCTCACCCATGCGTCAAATCGCAAAAATAGTGCGTGCCAACGCGCCAGATGCCGTGTTGCACACCGATGCAGTTCAGGCAACTTGCTGGCAAGATTTGCGCGAAATTTCGAAACTTGTGGATATTCTCTCGATTTCGGCGCACAAATTCGGTGGGCCAAAGGGCATGGGTGTCACGATGCAACGACTGGGTCTGGACATTGAACCTTTGATTGTGGGTGGTGGTCAAGAGCGCGAGCGGCGAAGTGGCACGCACAATGTGGCGGGAATCATGGCCACTGCCGCGGCTTTGCGAGTGACCGACGAGACACGCGAAATGGAAGTTGCTCGTGTCACCAAATTACGCGACGCACTTGTTGACGGCGTGATCGATCAGGTTGAAGACGTTGTTGAAACTGTGCCTCGCGCCAAACGAGTTGCGGGTATCGCACATCTTTGCGTCGGGGGTTGCGAGAGCGAATCATTGCTCTATCTGTTGGATGAAGCCAAAGTTTGTGCCTCGGCAGCCAGTGCGTGTGCGAGCGGGGCTATGGAGCCATCGCACGTTTTGATGGCGATGGGTGTCGACAGAAAATATTCGATGGGCGCTGTGCGCATGAGTCTTGGTCACACGACCAATGAAAGCGAGATCGAACGCGCAATCGTGGCTCTCGGCGGGGCGGTTCGTCAATTGCGGAGCAATAAAATAAAAGTCTGATGAAAGTTCTAGTGGCAATGTCTGGTGGCGTCGACTCGTCGGTGGCTGCTGCCGAACTGATCGAATGTGGCCACGAAGTTGTAGGCGTGACAATGCGGCTTTGGGGTGGCCAAAGTGACACCGGTTGCTGCTCGGTGTCTGATGTCGACGACGCACGGCGAGTTGCCCAACAACTCGGCATAGACCATTTGGTGTTCAATTTCTCTGAAGATTTCAACAAACATGTTGTGGCGCCTTATGTTCAGGCACATGTCGATGGCATCACGCCAAACCCCTGTATCGAGTGCAACAGACATTTGAAATTTGATCGCTTGAGCGAGCGGGCCAGGATTTTGGGTTTTGATGCCGTGGCAACTGGTCATCACGCTCAAGTTTCTCTCGGCCAAGATGGTGTTTATCGTTTGACCCGTGGCCACGACAAACTAAAAGACCAGAGCTACGTCGTATATATGCTCGACCAAACTGAGTTGGCCTTCACGCTGTTTCCGGTCGGGCATATGACCAAAGCACAAGTTCGAGACCGAGCAGTGGCCCTTGGTCTGCGCACTGCAACCAAACCCGACAGTCAAGACGTCTGTTTCATTTCGCGCACGGGTGGTCGTGAAACTTTTTTGGGCAATCGCATTGAATTTCGAAAGGCCGCAGTCGTGACGGCAGATGGTCGAAAAGCCGGGGCGGTAGATGCACTCGAACTCGTCACGATTGGTCAGCGCAGAGGCCTGGGCCTGCCAGGCGGTGGACCAAAACAGTTCGTCGTAGACGTCGACACACCGAATGCTCAGGTCGTAATCGGCAGCGAAGATCTCTTGTTGCGTCATGGTCTCGTTGTCAAAGATGTGATGTGGGCCAATACAGCGCCAAAAATTGGCCAAAAGGTTCTGGTGCAAAGCAGCGCCCATGGCCAAGCAGTCTGTGCTGTCGTCGAAGGCGCAGTTGCTCTAGATGACGACAAATCTTTGGTGTTGCGCTTCGATCAGGCTCAGCGCCGCATCGCTCCTGGTCAGAGTGTCGTTTGTTATGACGTCACAGACAGTTTTGTGCTGGGTGGTGGCATCGCCGATGCGACAAACCCATTTGTTGATTAGATCTATTTAGCCATTTTTCGCATTTTATTGTTGGCCCGAATCACCGCGCCCGGTCGCGATGGCGCAATTAAAACCGAAGAGGCATGAATTGCATTCAGCGACTTCAACTGTCGAGCAAGAAGAGACGTCAACGCAATGTCTTGAGGCTGTCTAAAGCCAAGTTCAAGGGGTATACCCCAGGTGACTGCGGTTAGGTCGGCTGCATGTGAATCTTTTTTTGCTAAAT
>CAYOVI010000134.1:0-3258 GCA_964407365.1 uncultured Ferrithrix sp. | reverse complement strand
TTGCGAATGCAGAACCAAGTCTCGTCATCCATCTCGCAACGCACCAGCAAGTAACCCGGAAATACTTTTTTCTGCACAGTTTGCTTGCGACCTTGTTTGAACTCAACGACGTCTTCCATCGGAATGACGATTTCATAAATGCGATCGGTCAAGTTATATGTGGCGATTCGAGCCCTGAGATTTGCATCAACCTTTTTCTCATAGCCCGATTGCGAATGCACGACATACCACTTGCCAGGGCGCAACCACGGGCGATCAACTTCTTCGCCTTCTTCGTCAGAAGTTTCTGTGAGATCAAAAGAGGCTTCGACCACAGCCGACTCTGAGGTCGTCTCGTCTTGTTCGAGTTGGGTTGTGGTGGTGTCGTCAGTCATTTTCTCGGTGCCTAATCTTTATAAAGCCAGCCTGAAAGTATGCCAAATACGGCGTCCAATCCACCCACGAAAGCGGTGACAATTACGACGGTGACCAGCACAATTATCGAATATCGACGTATTTCCGGCCACTTCGGCCACGCCACTTTGCGCATTTCATCGCGAACTTCGCGAATATATTGGACCGGCCCAACCCGCTCTTTTGCCACTTGGGCGCCAACCGACGAACGAGCCTGGCGAATCGGTGCGCCCTGTTCGTTGACTTCGCCCATTTTTTGCATGGCGCGCTTCTGTTGACGGTTGATATCCATTGACATATCGGCTCTAAAGCCTATCGGTGATCACTCAAACTTGGCTAAGGGACCCTGCCACATTGAGTTGTATCGACTAATCGTCTTTTTAAATGCAGCAACAAGATCAGCGCTTCCTTGTTGATGAATCATCGTCATCGCCTCAGAATAAACCTTCTCATCTTTTTCGAGGGCGGTCCAACGATAATTTTGCCCCATTTTTGGACCATCGGCAATGTTCTTTCGAGGTATGGCGTTCTGTCGCATTATTTTCTTCATGCCCCTGGTCTGGCCTCGACCGAGGAATGTTCCCAATCTTTCTATTTCGTGAAATGGGTCGAGCACAAGTTTCTCGAATTGAATGAAATGAAACTTTGCCGTGTCACTTTCTTGAGATTGCGAGACGTCCATCACCCAGTTGCATAAAAAATCAACGCTTAGAAGAGCCTGATCAAAAGTGTTTGCATTGGCAAATTTCTCCGCCCATGAATTAGCAAACCACGGGACTTTATGCCCATTGCAGTCGACGGTTAAATTGATCTCTCTCACACGACGCCAACGAGTCGGCTCAAGAAACCTTGACCAATGAGTAACTAGATGCAGTGGGTGACGCACAACTTCAATGAATTTCAAGCGCTCACCAAAGGCTTCGACAATCGGCGCAGATACCGGAAGAATGCAATGTGTCGTGATGTTGTTGGCGATATTTTTTTCATCGATTGTTTTGGCGATCGCTTCCCCATCTTTGCTCAATAACCTTGCAACGAACTTGAATGGTGTCGGATGAAATCTCGGTCCTGTCTCATCACGCCAACGCAAGTTAACTTCGCGGCCGATCAAGTTGTAATACTGGTTGCGACCTGCGATCAACTGCAGAAGCGTCGTCGTAGCATTGCTATTCATCGCCTGAAGATGGGCCGTGGCGCATAGATAGTCATAATCAGGGTTGTACTTAAAGTGCTCGACCCTCTCGTATCCACCAACGAGGGTGCTGACCAATTGTTTGCCCGATCCCCAAAGACCGTCGACAACGATCACGTCGTTGCTGAAATCATCGAATTTTTTCAATGGCCAGTTGTTCAAAGAGCTGCCTTACGCTTTCCTCATCAAAACCGTAGTCAAAAGTGCTTTGATGACTTGATTTTGCAGGGCAGGAGGGATTTGAACCCCCGACCATCGGTTTTGGAGACCGGCGCTCTACCAACTGAGCTACTGCCCTATTCATTATTTGGTCTTAAATAACGCTAGTCACGATAGTGCTCGCGGACTCATCGCCCACCAACAATTTCTAGAGATTCTTTGCCACCTGCTGGGCGTATGCATAACTCTCGGGTGTGCCGATATCAATGAAGGCTTCTGATGTCTCGACAACAAGAGTTTTGCCAAAATATTTTGGAATCACTTCATTGCTGAAATCTGTTTGATCTCTAAGTTCATTGATCAATTTTTTTGAGAGGACATAAAACGCGGCATTTGCCAAATTTCCGTGATCATCTGGAGATTTTTCGTACATTTTTTTTAAAATCTTGTTTTCATCAACTTCCAATACCCCACAAGTTTCTGGGGTGGTTGTTCGAAATGCCAGCATGGTCAAATCACAATTGATCGGCCGAGTCTTGTGTGCGCCGATCAAATTTGAGATATCGGCTTGGCAATAGTTGTCTGCGTGCAACAAAATGCCGTCTTGATTCTCGAAAAAATTTCGATTGGCGATCAGGGTGCCGGCCGTTCCCAGCAAAACTGGCTCATAGACAGTCTCTACCAAACCTGCAAACTTTGAATTAGTTATGTGACGCTGCACCTGTTCAGACTTGTAGTGCAAATTTACAAGCAACCGTGTTACACCTGCTGAAATCAAAGATTCGAACCAAAGATCCAATAGTGGTTTGCCGTTGATCGGCACCAAACACTTTGGTGTCGTGTCGGTTAACGGACGAAGGCGTGTTCCGAGACCAGCTGCAAGAAGAATTGCTCTCACTCAGAAAGCTCGTGCAACAATTCAGCCTGGGTTATCGGGGTATTTCCGACTCGGCCAACTTGAATCGCAGCAGCAACTGATCCCAGCAGACCGGCCTGCCACATGTTTGCACCAACTGTTAACGCAAGTGACGAAGCAACGAGCATGCAGTCTCCGGCGCCGGCCACATCATGAGGGGCTGAGTTAAGTGCAGGTATCTGGTCTGTCTCAAAAGAATTGCCACTTCGAGCATGCAACAAAACCCCCTGCTCACCAAGTTTGACTATTGCCGAACGAGCATTTGCGGTCTCACAAACCATCTCGGCGATTACGACCAAACCGTCTTCTGCGTTGCGCAGAGCAATTCTTGCCTCACGCTCGGTTGGGGTTAACAAGTCAGCATTTTTAAAGCGCGTGATATCGCCGATCTGTGAAGAAGATTGGCTGTCGGCAACTATTTTGGTTTTGCTATTTTTAGCCGCTCTCGTAATTTGATCCACAACATTTTGTGGTAACGACCCATAATTGAAGTCAGAAAAAATTAATAAATCTGCTGTTTTGCAGGCCGCACTTACACTTTTGACCAACTCACGTTGCAACGGATCTTCAATTGAACGTTGCGCCAAATGACTTACAC
>CAYOVI010000133.1:0-3392 GCA_964407365.1 uncultured Ferrithrix sp. | reverse complement strand
CGCCAACTTTCACATATCGGCTGTCACCCTTGGCGAGGTTGGTCAACGCCGACATCGCCTCGCCCTGAGAGCCCGTTGAAATGATGCAGATCTCTTCATCATCGTATTTATCCAGAGAGTCTGCATTGACCAAACTTTTTTCGGGAATCGTCAAGACCTTCAAATCTCGCCCGAGACGAATGTTGTTGATCATCGACCTGCCAAGCGGCACGACCACCCTGCCAGAATCAATGGCCGCATCGGCTATTTGTTGCACGCGATGAATATGGCTGGCAAAACTCGCGGTGATTATTCGCTTGTCGCGATGTTCGTTGAATATCGCCCGCAGAACCACACCGACATCAGACTCACTCGGTGCATGCCCACGCTCACCTGCATTGGTCGAATCAAGCATTAGCAATCGAATGCCCTCGTTCGACGAAAGCGAGCCGAGTCGCGCCAAATCTGTGCGCCGGTGGTCTACTGGGGTGAGATCAATTTTGAAATCCCCCGAGTGCACTATCACGCCTTGAGATGTGTGCAGCGCAATTGCATGGGCGTGCGGCACAGAGTGGGTGACCGGAATGAACTCGACTTCGAACGGCCCAATCTTGAGCCGATCGTTGTCGTTGACTTCGATGAACCTTGTCTTGTCAGTGAGCCTTGCCTCGGCAATTCTGTTTCTTGCCAGCCCGAGCGTGAGTGGCGAGCCATAAAGAGGAAAAGAAGCGTCTTGAAGCAAATATTGCAACGCTCCAACGTGATCTTCATGTCCGTGGGTCGCGACGCATCCGACTATGCGATCTTTGCGCTCGAGCAACCAGGTGAAGTCTGGAATGATCACGTCGACATCGTCGCCGTGCTCGGCCTTCGGAAACATGAGCCCGCAGTCGATCAACAAGATTTTTTTGTCTTGCTCGATTGCCATGCAGTTTCGGCCAATTTCACCGAGCCCGCCCAAAAAGGCGATGCGAACTGGTTTTGCCATCAGTTGTGCGACATTATTTTTTTGCCGCGGCACGAGCTGCCTGCAAATTGGCAAAAACTTTTGCCGCCCGCTCGGCAAGACCACTCGGTGGCGGACCCATCGGCAACCTCGCCTCGCCCACGTCGAGACCCAAATGATTCATCATCACCTTGCTCGGCAACGGATTTGGGTTGTCGTCGCCAGTTTCGAAGGCAAAGCTTTCGAGCATTCTTGAATTCACCGCTCGCGCACCAGCGATGTCTCCGGCGTTCCACTTTTGAAACATCTCTTGGTGATCTGCACCCGTCCAGTGGGTTGCCACGCCGATGACTCCGGTTGCACCGATTGACATCAGCGGCAGAGTCAGGCCGTCGTCACCGCTCAGCAACTCGAAAGTCTTTGGCACTTGCGTCATCAACATCGCTGTTTCGGCCGGGTTTCCACTTGCGTCTTTCAGAGCAGCCACGTTTTTTACTTCATTGGCCAATTTCACAAGCGATGCTGTCGAAATTTTTCGACCCGTTCGCACCGGAATGTCATAGACGACCACGGGCAGAGTCGTGGCTGCACAAACTGCTTTCATGTGGGCCATGATGCCTGCCTGAGACGGACGGTTGTAATAAGGACCAACGGCCAAGATGCCGGCGATGCCGAGTTTCGAGGCCTCTTTGGTCAGATGTATCGAGTGCTTGGTGTCGTTGGTGACGGTGCCCGCAACAACCGGGATCGTCACCGCTTCAACTGTTGCGGCAAACAACGCGAGTTTTTCGTCATCGGTGAGCGTGGAAGCCTCACCGGTGGTGCCACCCACGACCAAACCGTCGTTGCCATTGTCTTGCAACCACTTGGCCAATCGTCGCACCCCATCGAGGTTCAACTCACCGTTTTTGTCAAACGGTGTGACCATCGCGGTGAGAACTTGACCGAATCTTGGCATATACAAAGACTAGTTGTTTGCTCAGCGATGCGAACCGCTGATTTGAGTGGCTTGATTAATGCGCCGGCGGAACGAACTCTTTGCCGAGTTCGAACTGCAGATACTCTTCGCCGGTGTTCTCCATATTTTCGAACTGGATAACACCCATTTCTTCGAAACGATGGCGCAACCATTTGTCGTTTCGGTCGAGCAAGCCCAACTTCTTGCAGTTCGGCACGATCTTGGCGAACAACAACTGCTGAAAAATCTTTCGACCCGGATCGTTGATCATGAGTGGCACGACCACTTTCGGGTCGACGCCCATGTGGCGCCACACTTCTTGCTGCAAGAAACGATCGCGCATGCGAATGCTGGCTTCGTAGGCGAACTCTTGGCGATCCATGATTTCTGCATCACTCATGCCGTCGTATACCTCTTTGAGACTGAGCACACCAAAGGCCACGTGACGGGCCTCGTCGCTCATCACATATCGCAGCAACTGCTTGAGCAATGGTTCGTTGGTCAACTGGTGCAAATAGCCGAATGCCGCGAGAGCAAGACCTTCAACCATGATCTGCATTCCCAAATACGTGAAGTCCCAGCGGGAATCGTTGATGATGTCGTCAAGCAACATCTCGAGATGCGTATTGATCGGGTATCCACCACCCAATTTTTCGTCTAGATATCGAGCAAACACCTCAACATGTCGCGCTTCGTCGACAACTTGCGTGCTGGCATACAACTTGGCGTCGTACCAGGGCACGGTTTCAACGATCTTGCTCGTGCAAATGAGCGCACCCTGTTCGCCGTGCAAAAACTGCGACAGCGACCACTTGCGACTTTGAATTCCGAATTCGAGCCATTCTTTGTCGTCCCACTTGGCAAGCGGTGTGTCTGCATACCAATTTGGGTCGATGCCGTTGCCGATGAGTGCCTGGTCTTCGGCGACGGTCTTTTCGACGTCGACATCGGTCGACCACGGCAGGTCAGAGGTGCCGTTCCATTGACCCGTCTTGGCTTTTTCATAAAGTTTGCGCAACTGTGGACGTGCGAGCGAATAGTCCCACGTAAAGATCGAGTCAGCATTGTTCTTGACTATGTGCTCGACCTCGTTCGGGTCGACTAGCGGGGTGTCGAGAATCGCCTCGATGTTGTTGATCGAGTCACGTCCGATGATCTCTTGATTTTGCTTTTCTGTGATTGTCATGGTTTCTCCGTGCTTTCTATTTAGGTCTTACTGTCTTGAAAATTCGTGAATATTGATGTGTGTGCGCAAAAACTTAGCGACGCTTGCTTCGTTGGTGAAGTCATAGCGGTCAGAAGGCGAAAAGAAATAAGAAATCACGAGACGAGACAGCACCTCGACCAATTCATCGGCCTCACGTTTGGGCAAAAATGCCGTCACAAGTGGCGCCAAGTATGAAGCCGCCACCCTCACGATTCGCGACAGACCGTCGATGGTGAATTGCATCAGAGTCGCACCTGGCTCAGTGGCGAGCATCATCGCCAGGTGTTTGTCGTCGCGCAACT
>CAYOVI010000132.1:0-3409 GCA_964407365.1 uncultured Ferrithrix sp. | reverse complement strand
CAATGGCCGTTGTCCAAAACGCAATCTTGCGAAGTTTTGGCGACGATTCGGCAAGTGCCAATGCCGTTGTTTCATCGATCACGAAATGCGCAGTAAAAAGTCGACCAGGCAAGGTCACCCCGAGCGACTTGGCCGATGACGAGAGTGCCAAACCGTAAACGAGATTTCGAGCCGCGAGCAGAACTGCACCACCATAAGCTGCCAACATCGACCCACCAGCACCAACAACGCTCATCGCCGAAAATTGCGACGCACCCGTGAACACAAACAGCGAAAGTGCACATGTTTGCAAGACACTTGCACCCGCGCTCACCGACGCCACGCCAAATGACAACGCAAATATGCCAACAGCCCCGCTCAGGGTCAAACTTGAAACAACAACTCGCCGAGTTTCGGACGCTAGAGAACGCCGTCCAACATTTCGTCGGCACAACTCCATGGGTCGCGTGAACGAGCAAGCATCTCGTTTTGAATTGCATCCCAACGCTCGCCGGTGCAAATTTCACGAGCCCGGTGCTCAAGACGACGTTCAATAATCGCCCGCAATTCGTTGCGCAAACGCTGCTCACGACGCTTTGCCAAAGACCCGTCATTGCTGGCGTGTTGTCGGTGCGCGATTATTGCCTGCCATAAATTTTCGGCGCCTTCACCGGTCGTGCCCACCGTGCGCACGATCATTGGTCGCCATACGCCAGATGCGATATCTGAAAGTTCGAGCATCTGTTCGAGATCACGCTGCGTCTGGTCGACACCAGGTCGATCAGATTTGTTGATCACAAAAACATCGGCAATTTCGAGCAACCCCGCTTTGTTGGCCTGCACCGAATCGCCCCATCCTGGGTTGACCACGACCACTACGGTGTCGGCATTGCGTGCGATCTCAACTTCGACTTGACCCACCCCAACCGTCTCGACAAGCGTGCACGGTGAACCCACTGCGTCGAGCAAACGCACGGCTTCACTTGTCGCCAAACTCAAGCCACCCAAATGGCCGCGAGTTGCCATGCTGCGAATGAAAACCCCCGAATCTGTGGCGTGGCTCTGCATCCGCACCCGATCACCCAAAATCGCACCACCAGTAAACGGCGAAGATGGGTCGATGGCCAAAACCGAAACCTCTTGGTGCAACCCGCGCAAGTGACTGATCAATGACGAAGTCAAAGTGCTCTTGCCCGCACCTGGTGCCCCGGTTATACCAACCACATAACCATTGCCAACTTTCGGATAAACCAATCGACCGACATCGCGCGCATCATCGCCCCCGCGCTCTATCAACGAAAGCAATCGAGCCAGTGCGCCACGGTCGCCAGAGCGCGCATCTTCAAACAATTTTTTGGTGTCGGTCGAACGCGAAGTCATTTAAACCGCGACAACCTCTGTAACGCCGTCAATGCGGTCGCGCATGATTCTTTCGATGCCAGCCTTCAAAGTCTGATCTGACGCCGGGCAAGTGCCACACGCTCCAGTCAATGTCACACTGACCACACCTGTGGCTTCATCGACGTCGCGCAAAACAATGTCGCCGCCGTCGGCTTGCAGAGCAGGGCGAATCACTTCGATGGTTTCTTCAACTTGCGTGCGAATTGACACCGACTAACCTGCCTATTTTTAATTCCTGAACCCTCTACGATACGAGGGTGCTTGCTCACCAAGGTGGTTGGGATGAAATTCTCTTGGTCGCTGGACCAATTCTCGTGATAATCGGGGTGTTGTGGCAGGCGACACGACGCGTCAAACGCGAATCACATCAGCGCCAAGACCACTGAGTCTTCCGACCAAATCGTCATAGCCGCGGTCGATGTGATGAATCTCGCTGATCACCGTCTCACCATGTGCCGCCAAACCGGCCACAACTAGCGCGGCGCCTGCGCGAATATCGGGCGCAGTCACTGCAGTACCGATCAGGTGATCGACGCCTTTGATCACGGCGTGGTGTCCGTCGATGCGAATGTCGGCACCTAATTTGCACAACTCTTCGATATATCTAAAGCGTCCCGGAAATAAATTTTCGGTCACGATGCCCACACCAGTGGCGACTGAATTCATCGCAACCAAAAGCGGCTTATAGTCGGTCGCTATGCCTGGGTAAGGCAACGTGGCAAAATCAATCGCAGAAAGTCGCTCGGGTGCCGTGACACGCAAGCCATCGCGTTGCGGATAAATCGAAACCCCCATCAGCGTGTATTTGTTTATCACCATCTCCATGTGTTCGGGTCTCGCGCCGCGCACCTGCACATCGCCACCCGCGATCGCTACTGCAGCAACATAAGTCGCGGCCTGAACGCGATCGTTGATCACGGCATGTCGCACGGCGCGCAACGAACCCTTTTTTGAACCATGAATCTGCAGGCGCGATGTGCCGATGCCCTCGATCTGAGCGCCCATCGCCACGAGCATGTTGCACAAGTCGCCGATCTCTGGTTCGCGCGCCGCATTTTCGATAACTGTTGTGCCCTTGGCATAAATCGCCGCCGTCAACAAGTTTTCAGTTGCGCCAACACTTGCAAACGAAAGTTCTATCTCAGCGCCACGCAACTCGTCGGCATAGGCGTTGATGTTGAGCAAGTTTTGTTCGACGGTCGCACCCATTTTTTCGAGACCACTGATGTGCAAATCGATTGGTCGACCACCAAAGTCGTCGCCACCGGGCCAATTAATCAGAGCCTGGCCACAACTTGTCAACAACGGACCCAAAACATTGATGCTCGCCCGAATCTTGTCTACGTTTTCAAAAGGTGCCTCGGTCGAAATATTTCCGTCGTTGATCAACGACAACTCATGTGGTCCAAGCCATTTGATCTTCAAACCGAGTGCGACCAACAAATCAGACATCGTGTCAACGTCAGAGATCGCTGGCACGTTCGTCAACACAAATTCGCCCTCGGCCAGAAGCGTGGCGGCCATCAATTTCAACACCGAGTTCTTTGCGCCTGGCACCTGAACGTTGCCTGAAAGCGGCCCCGAACGGCGCACAATTATGCGTGGAGACTCGTTATTCACGACATTCACAACATTTCAGTATGCTCCCGCAGTGAGCCAAAAACCCCCAAGACCCGCATTGACTGAGCGCCAACGCTCAATTTTGTGGCTTCTCGCACTGGCCTGTGTGCCGGCAACATATGCCAACACTTTGTTCACACAAACGGTTGCGTTCGCAGCCCAAGAGTTTGCAATCTCAGAGCAGGGTCAAGGCATCGGCGCGGCGATAATTCGCTGGGGTGTTGTCATCTCCCTTCCGCTCGCCGCGCTCGCAGACCGCATCGGTCGACGTAGATTAATTATTTTTTGCGCGTTCGGTGCGCCGATCATCACGGCACTCGGTGGTCTGGCACCGTCGTTCACAATTCTTGTCGTCACTCAAACTCTCGGTCGCCCATTGGCTTTGGTGCTAACGATTTTGATCGGCATA
>CAYOVI010000131.1:0-3450 GCA_964407365.1 uncultured Ferrithrix sp. | reverse complement strand
TATTTGAGGCGGGCGAGTGCGTCTTTGCGGGTCGTCGCCCAAAGACCAAAGGGTTTTTTACCCCACATGTTTTTCGGCAGATCAGCCAGAACTTGTTGATCGATTTCGTCGAGCGCATGAAGTTTTGGCTTTGGCCAGCGGTCGTGGCCAGTTTTGGGTGGCGGCTCGCGGTTTTCGTCGTCGAAATTGAATTTGCCCCCGATCGGCTCGTCGGGGTCTTTTGGATTCATTAAATAGCCAAAGCGTTTGCGCTGCCAGCGATAAAAGTCTTCGAGTTTCAGAGACTTTTTGCCGGCGACAAACTCGGCGAACTCGTCGGGGTGGCAGAGAAATTGGTTTGACCTGACGACTTGCACCCCGAGCGAGCCAACGAGTTGGCGGGCCACAAAACTGTTGGGTTCAGATACATATATATGTGTCGGTGAGAATTTGGCGACGTGCTCGTTGAACCCAGCGCGCATCGTGGCTGCGCGGCGATAGTCGACCTCGAAGCCCATATTCCGTAATTCGACGGCAAAGCGACGCATCGAGGCAATTAGAAAGTGTGCGCGTTGAACGTGCCACGGCCGTGATGCGATTTTGCCGGCCGACTCGATGATCAAGATGCGGTGAGTTTCTGGTTTGGCCGTTGCGAGCGCGCCGATGTTGCGATTGAGTTGGTCGCCAAAGACCCAAATTGTTGCCAACGCCTTTTGCATTAGACCCTAAATGTAGTCTTTTGCTATGTCTCATGGGTCGGTTGCAATTGACGGCGCAAGCGTTGCGTTGCGCGACGTCGAGTTTTGTGTCGTCGACCTCGAGACCACGGGTGGGTCAAATCAGTTCGACGCGATAACCGAGATCGGTGCGGTCAAATATCGGGGTGGTGAAGAAATTGGTCGGTTTGCAACGCTTGTCAACCCGTTGTGTGCGATTCCTCCGTTTATAACCGTGTTGACTGGCATCACCGACACGATGGTGGCCACTGCGCCGACGATCGACGAAGTGCTCGATGCGTTCATCGAATTTGTGGGTGACTCTGTGCTGGTTGCGCACAACGCGCGCTTTGACATCGGGTTTCTCAACGCTTCGCTCGTGCGTCATGGGCGCGACCGGTTGGCCAATCGGGTGCTCGACACAGTTGGGTTGGCGCGTCGGCTCGTGGGTGGCGATGTTGACAACTGCAAACTTGCGACTTTGGCGGCCAGTTTGGGGTTTGCCAATCAGCCGAGCCACCGCGCGATAAACGATGTGTTGGCCACCGGCGACTTGTTGCATCATTTGATCGAACGTGCCGCTGGGTTTGGCGTGTTTGATCTCGACGATTTTGCGGCGATCGGCAAAATCGGCACGCACCCCCAAGCAGCAAAGTTGAAACTGACCGTCGACTTGCCAAGAGGGCCCGGTGTTTATTTGTTTGTCGACGCACAAGGCGACGTTTTATATGTCGGCAAGGCCACAAATATTCGCTCGCGTGTGCGCAGTTATTTTGGCACGGGCGACACACGGCGAAAGATTGGTGCGTTGCTCAAATTGATGGACGCCGTGCATTATGTTTCGACACCCGACCTGTTGACAGCCGAAGTCATGGAACTGCGCCTGATCGCCAGGTTGCGCCCGCGATATAACCACGCCTTCACGCGAACGGCGAAATATTGCTATGTGCGCCTGACTTTGAGCGAGCAGTGGCCGCGGCTGATGATCTCGAGTCGCATCGCCAAGACTGCGGCAAGTCGCGACGATTTGTATCTCGGCCCGATTTCGACGCGCGCCATGGCCCGCGACGTGATCGATGCAATCGAATCGGTGATTGCGTTGCGACGCTGCACCGTGCGCATGGGTCGCAACTATCGCGCGCCCGAAGACGCCCCGGTTTGCTCGGCGGCTCAGTTGGGTGTGGCACTTTGTCCGTGCTCGGGCACGGCCGACCCGCAAGAATATCGGCGCGAAGTCGAGCGTGTGGTGCGTGTCATGAATGGCGATGCCCAAGAGGTGATCGAAAAATTGACTGCCAAAATGCGCAAACACTCACAAGACCAACGCTATGAAGAGGCGGGCGATGTCTTGGCGCGCATCGACGCACTCGAAACCGTTTTGCGCCGCGTGCAAACCGCCAACGAGCTGATCGCGGCCGGCAGTTTTAGTTTTGTGGCGAGCCAAACGGCGATTTCTTATCAGATTGAGTGCGGGCTGTTGCGTGCAACACATGTTGACGGCGCCGAGTTCACACCCGTATTGCCGGTGTTGCCATGCAATTTGGGCGAGTTGTTTGCGCCCCAGACTGTTGCAGCCTCGCCGATAGCCCCTGAGCACATCGACGAAATTTTGTGCATCGCACGCCACGCGCGCACAAACACTGACACAAATTCGAACCAGCCGGTGACCGCCGCCTGACGGCGATGTTGCAACTTGAAATTTAGAGTTGCATGCTCTTTATTTCGAGAAACTCATCAAAGCCGTATTCGCTGTATTCGCGGCCGACACCAGACTGTTTATAGCCACCTAGTGGTGCGTTGACATTGAACGCGCCACCGTTGACGGCAACCTGTCCGGTGCGAATGCGTCGTGCAATTTCGACACCTTTTTCTTTGGTCGAGGCCCAAACGCCGCCGGACAAACCATAGACGCTGTCGTTGGCGATGTTCACCGCGTCGTCGACATCGTTATAGGCGATGATGCTCAAAACAGGGCCAAAGATTTCTTCTTGGGCGATCGTCATCGAATTTTTGACGTTTGAAAACACCGTTGGCTTGACGTAATAACCCTTGCCGCAGCCCTCGGGCACACCTACGCCACCGACCAACAATTTTGCGCCTTCGTCGATGCCTTTTTGAATGTAACCATTGACGCGGTCGCGCTGTGCGGCCGATGCAAGTGGCCCTAGCGCCGTTGTTTGCTCGAAGGGGTCACCAACTTTCATCGCACTGGCCGCCTCGGCGGCGATGGTTTCGGCCTCGGCAAGACGTGACTTTGGCACGAGCATGCGTGTCATCGCCAAACAGGTTTGACCGCTATTCAAGAATGCGTCACCGACGCCACGCTTGACGGCCTTGGCGAAAGTTTCGGCGTCGAGATCTTCGCAAATTATGTTTGCCGACTTGCCACCGAGTTCGAGGTGAACTTTTTTGACTGTTTCGGCAGCAACCTGGGTGACGCGACGACCCGCACGTGTTGAACCCGTGAAAGAGATCATGTCGACTTCTTTGTTGGCAGCCATCGCCTCGCCGACAACAGGGCCGGTGCCCGAGACGAGATTGAACACGCCCGCTGGCAGACCGATTTCGTCGATGATCTCGGCGAGAATAAACGCGTCGATCGGGGCGATTTCACTTGGCTTGAGCACGATCGTGCAACCAGCAGCCATTGCAAACGCAACTTTGGCAACGATCTGGTGCAAAGGGTAGTTCCATGGGGTTATGCAACCCACGACACCGATCGGTTCGCGCACGACGAGCGAGTTGCCGAGTTCGT
>CAYOVI010000130.1:0-3496 GCA_964407365.1 uncultured Ferrithrix sp. | reverse complement strand
TGGTAGCTCTTCGCCAACTACAACAGTTCCTGTAACTACGGTTCCACCAAGTTCAGTGCCAACTAATCAGACTCCACCGAATGTTGCCCCAGGCAATTCGTTGCCTAGCTTCCCGCCCGCGAATTCAGGCCCTGCAAACAACAATGTCGTTCGTCAACCAGCGCTGGGTCAACCGATGCCTCCGATTGCTGTTGACTCGCCGAGAATTGTGGCCCCACCAAAAATAAATGGCAGTGCCGTTATGTTCAAAATTGCCGCGAAGCCAGGTGCCACTGTGAACGTTTATCGAAATGGAATTTTGGTCACCAGTGTTCCGGCAACGGCAGCGGCTGCTCTCAAAGTCAATGACAATCCCGTTGGCGAAAACTCTTATCAGGTCGTCGTGGTCGAAAAAAGCGGCAAAATTTCAGTTTCTGAAAAATCGACCGTAGTAGTTGGAAAGTCGTCTGATTCAGGTGGCAAAGCCGACGCAGTTTCAAAGCCTGGCGCCACACCTAACAAAAACTCTTCGGGCTCAAAAGCATCTGGTCCAAAAAAGAACACGCCACAATCAAAGGCTTCGACGAGCAAAAACTCGAAATAGTTTATGCTTGAGTTTGCTATGCCAAGCAACCTGCCAAAAACATTAGGCGATCTAAAAAAGTCGGGCTGGCAGTCGCAAAGTGTCAAAGAAGAGATTCGAAAAAACACCGTCGAACGCATTTCGTCAGGCAAACAACTCTTTTCTGGTGTGCTGGGATATCAAGAAACGGTTATGCCTCAGCTTGAAAACGCTTTGCTGGCGGGTCACGACATAGTTTTTTTGGGTGAGCGAGGTCAGGCAAAAACGCGAATCATTCGGTCGTTGGTTGATCTCTTAGACGAGTGGATGCCAATCGTCGCAGGGAGTGAAATCAACGACGACCCATACTCGCCGGTTTCGCGACTGGCGCGCGAACTCATTGCCAGCAATGGTGATGAAACTTTTATTGATTGGGTTCACCGATCGGCGCGTTACGGCGAAAAACTTGCGACACCAGATACCTCGATTGCCGATCTGATTGGTGAGGTTGACCCGATAAAGGTTGCTGAGGGCCGTTATCTGAGCGATGAACTCACATTGCATTACGGTTTGGTGCCTCGCTGCAATCGAGGCATCTTCGCCATCAACGAACTGCCAGACCTATCAGAGCGTATTCAAGTGGGTCTGCTTAACGTGCTCGAAGAAAGAGACGTTCAAATTCGTGGCTACAAAATTCGGTTGCCACTCGACATACTGCTCGTTGCGTCGGCCAACCCTGACGACTACACCAATCGCGGTCGCATCATCACACCATTGAAAGACCGTTTTGGTAGCCAGATTCGAACCCATTATCCGTTGGAGGTGTCGACTGAGATCGAAGTTGTCCGCCAAGAGTCGCGCAGTGCGAGCATTGGCGACGTCAAAGTTCGAGTTCCACTATTCATGGAAGAAATAATCGCCACAATCAGTCATCTGGCCCGCGCGAGCACAAAAATTAATCAGCGCAGCGGTGTGAGCGTTCGTTTGACAACTAGCAATCAAGAATTGATGTGCGCAAATGCTATGCGTCGCGCACTCAAAGCCAAAGAACTTGAAGTTGTGCCAAGAGTTTGTGATCTTGATGCCCTTGCCGCCTCGACCGCGGGAAAAATAGAAATTGACGCGATTGAAGACCCGAACACTTCGCAGGTTTTTGATCAACTTGTCAGAGGGGCAGTTTTACAGGTCTCAAAACAGCGAATCTCGGTTGAAAATCTTCGTCTGGTTGCCGATGAGTTCGTCGACGGCGTCGTCGTTCAAACTGGCGAAGATGTCGCGTCGCTTGAATATGTGGAGCTACTTGAATCGATGCCTGCATTGCGAAAAGTCGTCGTTGACCTGGTGAGTGGTGATGAGTCGGCTGGCGTTGTCGCAAGCGCCGTCGAGTTCGTGCTCGAAGGTCTTCATCTTGCAAAACGTTTGAACAAAGACGCAAAAGCGGGCAAGGCGATTTATCGTTCAAAAACTCAATGAGTTCGGTGATCTAGCCACCATGACTTGCGAAGTTCAGCCAATGAAGGGTTGGCGTGTCCAGATTTCGCTCGTGTCATTTCGATTGGCGATGACGGGTTGACCAGAAAGAACCGAAACGTTGATCAGTTGGTTGAAGCCGTGAAGCTTGAGTGCGCCACTGGGTTTTGCCGAGACGCCCTCTGGCAATTCTTCGATGTGTTCGGTCGGTATCAGCACGCCAAGATTTGCGGATTCGTCACAGAGCCTTGCCGCCAAGTTTGGCGCGCTACCGATGTAGTCATCGCCCTCAAACAACATTGTGTCGCCCGTGTCGATGCCGATTCGCAATTGAAGGGGCGCACATGCAGTTTCGGCCCGGTGAGCGAGTTCTAGTGCAAAAGTGATGCCGTCAATTTGTTCTACAGCCACAGCCATCAGACCATCGCCAAGATATTTGTCAATTCGCACGCCACGCTCTGAGGCAACTGCTCGCGCCACTGCCCGAAACTCACCAAGAAGTTTTGTCGCTCGGCGATCGCCGTTGGTCTCCGTGAAGTTTGTAAAACCAGAGAGGTCGACGAAGATAAAAGTTCGGGGAAACCGCATCGTAATCATCAGTCTACGGTCAGTCGTACTATGGTGCGCCTATGCCAAGTAGGTTCAACTATTCGCGCTGGGACGGAACGCAGCAAGGTTTCGAATTTGATGCACAGAGCCTGATCGATGAGTTGGCCGATGATCTTGTTCATCACGGTGACGTAAATGCTGCACTTCGCAAATTAATGCAAGACGGCATCAACAAGAATCAAAGCGAAAAATTGATGGGCCTTCGCGAAATGATACAGAAACTCCGCGAAAAACGTAACGCGATAAAAGATCGCGGTGACCTTGGTGGTGTTTACAAAGAAATTTCTGACGAACTTGACGACCTCGTCGATGAAGAACGACACGCAATAGATCGAGCTCTAAATGATGCCCTCAAGTCGGGTGACGAGCGCAGAAGTTCGCTTGCAAAAGATTCTGCTGAACAACGCAATTTTCGTCTCGACATGTTGCCAGAAGATTTAGCGGGAAAAATAGGCGAGCTAGAGCATTATGACTTTCAGTCGCAGCAAGCCGAGCAAAGGTTTGAATCACTTCTTGAAAAATTGCGAAATCAACTCATGCAGCAATATCTTGATCAAGCATCTAGTGCGGTCAACTCAATGACACCCGCCGAGATGCAACGGACCAAAGACATGATGTCTGAGCTGAATGAGATGTTGAATCGTCGTGAGCGCGGCGAAGATCCGAAGTTCGCCGAATTCATGGAAAAATTTGGAGACTTCTTCCCGGAAAATCCGAAGAATCTCGACGAACTTCTCGAAACGATGGCTAAACGAATGGCGGCTGCCCAAGCGATGCTTAACTCAATGACGCCAGAGCAGCGAGATCAAATGCGCCAACTAAGCGAAAAACTACTCGAAGACTTCGATCTTCGCTGGCAAATGACCGAATTGGCCC
>CAYOVI010000129.1:0-3514 GCA_964407365.1 uncultured Ferrithrix sp. | reverse complement strand
TGCAAGAACTTGCTGCCAAAGCAATCAGCACCGGCACAGAGTTCAGAGAATTGCTTGCAACGGATGAGCGAATCAAGATCTCGCCACATAAGTTGAATGAAGCATTCGATCTAAATCGTGCCTTGAGGCGCTCGCACCTTGTGTTTGATGCTCTCGATTCCTTAGATTCGTGAAAACAGACCATGCCTGAACTTGGACAACTTGAAATTGCACGCCACAAATTGAAAGAACATGTATTGCGACATTCGCTAAAAACCGGAACTTTTACTCTTAAGTCGGGGCGCACCAGCAACTGGTTTTTAGATTCGAAACAGACTGCGTGTCGCAGCGACGGCATTTTGTTGGTAAGCGAAGTTGCCTTGGCCCTGTTGCCTTCAGATATCGACGCGATTGGTGGTCTGACCATGGGCGCTGACCCTGTGGCCTTTGGCATCGCCGCCGTTGCTGCCACTCGTGGCAGAGCCTTGCGCAGCTTCAGCGTGCGCAAAGAAAGCAAAGATCATGGGGTAACTGGTCGAGTTGCTGGCGCCTTGCAACCAGGCGATCGTGTGGCGATTGTTGAAGACACAGTCACGCGGGGCACCTCATTGTTTGAGGCCGTCGAAGTCGTCAAGGCGTTTGGCGCAACACCGGTGTTCATTACGGTGATTGTTGATCGGGGTGGCACATGTGCGGCAATGGCTCGTGAGGCAAAAATTACCTATGTGCCAATGTTGACAGCGCCAGATCTTGGCTACGCTTTTGGCTCATGAACATTCGATCAATTTATGCCCGTTCGTTGTTTGCCAGTTGCCTTTTGGTTGGCGTGGTCGGTTGTTCGGGCTCTAGTTCTGAAACAGAGTCAATTGAAGTCGCATCAGAAGACTCGGCGACCCAAGCCGCACCATCGGCAACAGACGAGACCGTCGAAATTTCAGTCGTTATCGGTCAAACATCTGGCTCGGCCGTTGCCTACCAGGCAACCCTTGGCTCAAAGGTGCAAATCAAACTTCTTAACCCAGATGCTGACGACGAGTTTCACCTGCATGGCTATGACCTGCTCGCAACTGCGACCGCTGGTCAAGAAGTGATGATCGATTTTACGGCCGATCAACTTGGCAGTTTCGATCTTGAAAGTCACAAAACCGGCGAATGGATTTTGACGCTAGTCGTTGAAGAACCATAAAAAATTGCTAGCTGCCAATCGAGACTTCGATCTCGCTTAAGAGCACAGGCGTCAAGGCGAGTGCATAGGCCGTGGAAATATGCGAGTCATCGCGATAGACGACCATCGAACCGATGACGACTGGGCAAATTTGCTCAGTGCAAAACCAATTTTTTAGATCAACAAATCTTGAGGTTTCACTGCTCCAAACACCGCGCAAAATTTCGGCGGTTTGCTCATTGAACGCCTTGTCGCGCTCAAAGTTGCAATTTTGAACCGTTTGAATATTTGCCGAAAGGCAGATCGGCACGTGCATTTGTGGCCCTGGTGTATCGGCCAGATAGATAACTTTTTGAGAATCAAGAGTGATCGTCGCGTGCAATTCAGAGATGTTGTTTGTGAACCCATCAGGTGACTCATCCACCAAGTCTTCGCGATTCGTGAAGCCCGAAATTAGAACAAGAGAGAAATCGCCAGACTTAATTTCGGCAACAACATTTTTGAGCCAAGTCTTGCATGTTGCCAAGACACCGTTGTCAAGGCCAAGCGGTGTGCAGCCAGATCGGGTGAAGATCTGCAGTTTCCAATCTTGTTGTTCGGCTATTTTGCGCAAGGGTTCGAACCACTGCGCTGCATGTGAGTCGCCGACAAGAGCGATTGATGTTTGCGACTCGAGGTTGCCAAAAATGCAAGTCGGAGGGGTGTCAAAAGTGTGGTCGTGGCAACCAAGTTTGTAGATCTCGGGTTCGTCGGTGTCTAGAACCGCAAGCGGGGGTTCGAGATCCGCTGGCAGTTCGGTAATTTTTGGCGCTTGGCTCAAGAGTTCTCTCAGTTGGTTTTCTGAATATTGAAAAATTGTCGAAGTTGTTTGTTGCGTTGAGTTTTCAGATGCAATCGGCAAAGTGGCTTGTGCCTTTCTTGGAGCAGTGATAAATGACGCGACAAGTCCGACAATTATCAAGAGCGCACCAAACGCAAGACTGCGATTTGCAGATGCGAGAGGTTTTGGCACCTGATGAATCGGTTGTTCGATGAACCTGAAACTAAGTTCACCGAGCACAAGTGTGGCCAAAATGCAAAGTAAAACCTGCACTTGGCTGAGATCTGCTTTGTTGGCTGCGCGAGCGACGATCAACAATGGCCAATGCCAGAGATAAAGCGAATATGACCTACTGCCAAACCACTGAAGAATCTGCAGTTCAAGAACGCGACTTGGACCAAATTTTGAATTGTCGCCCGAATTAATCAACAGAATTGTTGCCAATACGGGCAGGCCGGCCAAATATCCGGGGAAAGCAGTCTGGCCATCAAATCTAAAACTGGTGACCAAAATTGCGACCAGCCCTATCCAACCCAAGATTTCCCGATTTGTCGTTTTGATGAAATCTAATTTCTGACCAAGAACTGCCAAAAGTGCACCGATGCCGAGCTCCCAGGCACGAAATGGCAGCAGATAAAAAGCGATCGACTCTTGTGCAGATGTCATGACAATGCAAGCAATAAATGAAGTCACCGTGATCATGAAAAGACCAATTGTCAATAAGGTCTTAGATTTTTTTCGTAGTTTCAGCAAGATCAGCAAAATCAACGGAAAAAAAATATAAAACTGCTCTTCTACTCCAAGTGACCAATAGTGTTGCAACGGCGAAGGTGGCAAAGCCGACTGAAGATAGTCAGATTCGCGAACGGCAAAGACGATGTTCGTCGCAAACAATGCAGCCGCTCGAGCATCTTGGGTCAACTCGTCGAGCCTCAATGGCTCTAGCCAGATTCTCGACAAGATGAGCGTGCCGATTGCAGCAACTAGCGAGGCCGGCAAAAGACGTCGAATTCGACGAGCATAAAAGTTTTTAAGCGAAATTGTGTTTGTGGTGTCATACTCACGAACCAACAAGGTGGTGATCAAAAAGCCCGACACGACGAAGAACACATCAACGCCGACGTATCCTCCTGAAAAACCGGGAACGCGAGCGTGATAGGCGAGCACCAGCAAAACCGCAACGGCCCGAATTCCTTGAATGTCTTTTCGATGACGAATAAATGCCCTTGCTGGGTCGGCTATCTCAACAGGTACGCCAGACATTGCATTCAACAGTAATTTCTCTTCTTGAATTGTGGTCGGGACCGGCGTCGATCCGGTGACCCTGCGCTTTTCAGGCGCATGCTCTGCCTACTGAGCTACCCGACCTTGAGAAGTGCAAGCACTTCTCAGCGGTCCCGACGGGACTCGAACCCGCGACCTCCGCCTTGACAGGGCGGCGTGAACTCCAACTTCACCACGGGACCAGATTTTGCTTGCGCAAAAACTGACCTTCGCACCCCCAACGGGATTCGAACCCGTGCCGCCACCTTGAAAGGGTGGTGTCCTAG
>CAYOVI010000128.1:0-3719 GCA_964407365.1 uncultured Ferrithrix sp. | reverse complement strand
AGCCAAACTTCTTTCGACAAAAACGGAATCTTGTCGAACCCGGGCAACTCTGCCTCGCCGAGTGTCCAGATTTCGTGGTCGATCGCCAAATATTCATCCACATGTTCGGGGCTCATCTCGAAGACCAAAACTTCGATCGGCAATCTCTCGCCCTTGACATATCTAAAAGCCGCCACGACTCAACTTTACACGCACCAAATTTTTCGGTTTTACGGTTTCTTGTTTTGTCGGGTCAGCGACCGGCAAGTGATTCTGCGCCATCAGAAAGTCGTTGGGCCAACCACGCAAGGGGCAACGAAATCGCCATCACCAATGTCGCCACGACCGTTACATATGGCAAAACATTTGGGCGAGAAAAATTGTTCAAGATCCATTGCGGCAGCGTTTCGACCCCGGCCCCAGCGGTAAATGTCGTCACAACAACTTCATCAAAACTCAAAGCAAACGCCAAGATGCCACCCGATACAACCGCGCCACGCACGAGCGGCCACGTTATATATCTGAAAGTTTGCCAACCACTCGCACCGAGATCGGCCGAGGCTTCGCGCAAGTTTGGCGCCATGCGTCGCAAGCGTGCAGCGACATTGTTATAGGCAATCACGATGCAAAATGTCGCATGACCCGCAATCACCGAAAGCAAACCGAGATCTAACCCCATGCGCACAAAGGCGTTGCGCATCGCCACACCTGTGACGATGCCCGGCAATGCAATTGGCAGCACTGCCAAAAAACTCACGGTGTTCTTGCCAAAAAAATCGAACCTCTGCAACGCAAAAGCCAGCAGCGTGCCGAGCAAAATTGCGATCAACACGGCGATCAACGCCAACTTTGCCGACGTCGAAAGCGCCTCACGGGCACTGGCAACATCGCCGATTGTTGTCCACCATTTGGTCGTGTATGTCTTGGGTGGCCACGAGATGCTCGACGAGCCGTTAAATGACAGCACCAAAATAATCAGCAGCGGCAAATACATCAACGCCATCACCCCATAGGTGATCACACGCAACGAAACAAAAGCGCCTCGCGAAACTTTCATGACCAAAACCTGCAATTCACAGCGACTCAAATGCGCCAAGGCGCGCCATGATCGCCAAATATGCCACCATTATTCCGACTGGCCACAACGTAAATGCCGCAGCCAACGGCTGGTTTGGTGCGAGCAACACCCGCTCAATGATGTTGCCGATCATCTGTGCTGTGCCGCCGACAATTTTGACGGTTATATAGTCGCCAAGCGATAGCGAAAACGTGAAGATGCTGCCGGCGGCGATCGATGGCACCAGCATCGGCATGATCACCGAGCGAAATGTGCGCAACGAGCCCGCACCCAAATCTGACGAGGCATCAAGCAGCGAGTTCGGCAAACGCTCAAGACCTGTGTAGATCGGCAACAACATATATGGCAACCATAAATATGTGAGCGTCAAAACCACGGCAACATAGCCAAAGCCCGGCGACCAACCAAATGTGCCGTTCAAAAAACCCCCGCTACCAAACTCTGAACCGGGCTCAAACACGGCCCGCAACGCATAGACCTTGACCAAATAGCCCGACCACAAAGGCAACAGCAATGCAATGATCATGCCTCGTTTGGCCCACTTGCTTGCCAGGCGCGAAATATAAACGGCAACAGGCAACGAAATAATCAAACACAACAAAGTCACCGCGGCAGCAACCAAGACACTGCGCACCATCAAACTTCGATAAACACCTTTGGTGACCACGGCGGTGAGGTTTTCAAACGTGAACTCACCATTCGACTTGCCCGTGAACTCATCGAGTTTAAAAAACGCACTGACGACCAACAGCGCCAACGAGCCGATATAAACGACGACGAGCCACGCCAAAGGCGCCGTGATCGTTGTCAAAAGTGCGACACGTGGTCGGGCGCGTAAGAAGTTCGAAAACCTCTTACCCGCGCCCGCCACTGTCACTAACTAACTTTTGCGACTAAGCGCGCAACTCATTCCAAGCGTTCACCCATTCTGTGAACGGCACACACTCGACGTCGGTTCGACCGTCCAAGCATTTGGCGGTCGGCGTCGTCCAGTAATAAACGTCCTTGAAATAATCTTCGTCGGCTGCGTGAAATGTCGCGCAGTGATTTTTGTCGGCGGTCAAGTCACACGACTTTGCATTCGATGGTGCTTCACCAAACCACTCGGCCACAGCAGCGTTTGCTTCTGGCGAAATGATGTGGTTCATCCACATATACATGCAGTTCGGGTTCTTGGCCTTCGACGAAATCATCCAAGTGTCTGACCAACCGGTTGCACCCTCGGTGGCTTTCGTCGCGGTGATCTTCGGGTTGTTGGCCGAGGCAAGATTGACGATCACTTGCCACGAAGTACCCAGAGTCACGCCACCGCTTTCAAGTGATGCCTGCTGATCTGTGTAGAGCGACCAATATTGACCCACCTGTGGCTTTTGTGCCTTGAGTGCTTCGATCGCGGCGTCAAATTGCGTCTGATCAAGTGCATATGGGTTCGTTATGCCCAACTCTGGCTTTGTGGCCATCAGATATATCGCCGCATCGGCAATATATATAGGTGCGTCATAAACCGAAATCTTTCCGGCATATGGGCTCGTTGGTTCGAACATGTCTTTGATCGATGTCGGTGTTCCGGCATCGCTGTTATAGACCAGCACGTTCGCACCGCGACCATGGGGCACGCCATATGAAACACCATCGACCGAGTTCCATTGACGATTCTTCAAACCTTCGAAGACGTCTGCATAGTTCGGTATCAAGTCAGTGTTCACTGGTGAAACTTCACCGGCTGCAATCAATCGCAACGAGGCGTCACCCGAGGCTGACACGCCGTCATATTCACCGCTTTGCATCAACGAAACCATTTCGTCAGATGTGTTGCCGACTTTGACGTTGACCTTGCAACCAGTTTCTTTTTCGAAACCCGTTACCCAGTCGACGGCTGGGTCTGTCGAACCGTTCTCAACATAACCAGCCCAGGCGATGATGTTGACTTGACCCTCACCCTCGCCGAGTTCTGTCATCGAGTCAGAACCCGATGAATCACTGCCACCGCACGCGGCGAGCAACAGCATTGCCACTGCTGACAATCCGATTATCTTTGTTCGCTTACTCACTTTTACCCCCAATTTATGAATATATTTATGACTTCGTTCTATTGCCCTAACTTTCGACTGTCAGCCAAACGTTTTCACCAACAGTCATTCCCCGGCACCGATCGCTCGGTGCAATACTCACCACAGTAGTGCGCTCGTCTACTGCCAAATGCAAACGCGTATCAGCGCCCAAATATTGCGATGCCACCACTCGCGCCCCAACAGCCGCACCCGCCTGCGACTTCGAAACCCTTATTCGCTCGGGCCTTATTGCCACAATCTCGCCCGTTGCCTTTAGATCGCCACCAAATATGCGTCGCGCCGTGGCCAAATCAAAAATGTTGTTTGTGCCGACAAAACCCGCCACAAAGTTCGACGCCGGCTGTTCGTAGATCTCGCGCGGTGTGCCCACTTGTTGAATTTGCCCTTCGTTGAAAACGGCTATTCGGTCGCTCATCGACAAAGCCTCGCCCTGGTCGTGTGTGACATATATAAAGGTGATGCCAACTCGCTGTTGAATCGACTTAAGCTCCACTTGCATCTCTTCGCGCAACTTCAAGTCGAGTGCGCCTAGTGGTTCGTCAAGCAACAAGACACTTGGTTCGTTGACAAGTGCGCGAGCAAGTGCGACC
>CAYOVI010000127.1:0-3741 GCA_964407365.1 uncultured Ferrithrix sp. | reverse complement strand
TTGCTGACGGGGTGATTCAGGGCGCTTCAGTCGTGCGAAGATTGCTCGAACAAGGCGCTGACAGTGTGGCGAGTTACGTTGCCGAAGTTCGCGAAGCTATTGATGGTCCGCTTGGTTCTAAACGCTAAGTTGTTGACATGTTGAAAACTGGTGACAAAGCCCCGGCAGTTTCATTGCTTGATCAGAACGGCAAAAAAGTTTCGTTGAAAGACTTTGCGAAAAAGAAAGTGCTCGTTTACTTTTATCCGAAAGCAGACACGCCTGGCTGCACGATGCAGTCTTGTTTGTTGCGAGATATCAGCAAAAATATCGGAAAGACTGCCATTGTTGGCATCAGTCCAGATGAGCCGGCAAAGCAGCTTAAGTTCGACAAAAAATATGACCTAGGTTTCACATTGTTGGCCGATACCGAGCACAAAGTCGCCAAGGCATTCAAAGTTTGGAAGAAGAAGTCGATGTACGGTCGCCAATACATGGGCATCGAGCGCTCGGCTTTTTTGATTGACGAAAAGGGGAAAATTCTCAATGCTTGGTACAAGATTTCACCGAAAGACACGCCAACAAATCTGCTCGCAGCACTAGAAAAGTGAGCATGTTTCCCAAACCGAGCGAGTTGATTGCGCATCGTTGGCCGTTCTTGTTCGTGGATGAAATAGTTGCCTTGAATCCGGGAGAAAGTGCAACAGGGCTGTGGAGATTGACCGGTAGCGAAAATTTTTTTGAAGGGCACTTTCCAGGTCGTCCAACCTTGCCAGGCGTCTTGATGTGCGAAGCAATTGCCCAGGTCGGGGCATGCGCCATTTTGAGCGAAGAAAAGTTCAGAAACAAGTTGCCGCTATTCGGAGGTTTGGACGGTGCGCGATTTCGTCGTCAAGTCGTGCCCGGCGAGATCTTAGAGATGTCGGTGCAATTGGGTCGCATGTCCGCACGAGCCGGCAAAGGCACGGGAATAGCCAAGGTCAACGGTGAAGTCGCATGTGAGTGCGAACTTCTATTTGTTTTGGTCGACTTGTAGTTTCAGTTCGTCAAACTTCTTTCGAATACGGCCCGATGATTATCGAGCCGTTGTGACCGCCAAAACCAAAATTATTCGAGATAGTCGGGCCAGGCGTCCACGACCTTGCGGGGCCGATCACGATGTCGACGCCAGTCATTTGTGGGTCAATTGTCGTTGTGTTGGCAGTTGGTGGAATGAGTGCGTGTTCCATCGAAAGCAACACAGACGCTGCTTCGAGGGCGCCGGCAGCACCGAGGGGATGACCAGTCACGCCTTTGATCGAAGTCATAGGCGGTCTATTCTCACCAAAAACCGTGGCGACCGCACTGGCTTCGGCGGCATCGTTGAGCGGTGTCGAAGTGCCATGAGCGTTGACCTGTTTGATGTCGACCGCTGAGAGCCCCGCATCTTCTATTGCCAGTTTCATGCAAGAAATCGCACCAACCCCGCCCGGCGATGGCGCAGTGATGTGATGTGCATCTGCATTGCTGGCTGCACCCAAAATTTCTCCATAAATCTTTGCTTTGCGTGCCAAAGCCAAATCGAGACGCTCGAGAACGAACACAGCGGCACCCTCGCCAAAAATAAAACCGTCTCTCGTGGCGTCAAAAGGTTTGCTGACCTTCGAAGTTGAAAGCGCAGTCATGTTTGCAAAACCAGCAACTGCGGTGATCGTGGCGGCAGACTCAGCGCCACCGGTCAGCACTGCTTCGCATCGACCCCAAGCAACGAGTCTCGCGGCATAGCCCAATGCATGTGTTGCCGCTGCGCACGCTGTACAAATGGTCTCAGCCGGACCTTGAAATCCATAGCGCATCGAGATAGCCGCGCCAGAAGCATTTGACATCATCATCGGCACAAGAAACGGCGAAACACGTCGTTCCCCTTTTTCGACGCGAACGATGACTTGCTCTTCTAGTGTTCGCAGACCACCGATGCCCGTGCCAAAAATGGTTCCGATGCGAGATGGTTCGTAAGGCAATGCACCTGATTGTGCAATCGCCTCAGATGCCGCGGCCAGGGCATATTGTTCGCATCGGTCAGCGCGACGTGCCTCTTTGGGGCCTGCAAAATAAGGGGAGGGATCCCAATTTTCTATTTCGACTTTGTGGCTGCCCGAAACGCCCGGGCCCAAAAGTCCTTGCCAAAAATTTTGTTTTCCAATGCCGCACGGCGCCACGACGCCGTAGCCGGTTATTGCGACACGATGGCCAGCACCCTGCATGAAAAAGTTTGCAGGTTAGAAATTAGGAAACTTTTGCAGAAACGAGATTGAACGCCTTGCCTACAGTGTCGACACCTTCAAGCTCGCTCTCTGGCACGCTGATGCCGAACTCTTCTTCTAACGCCATCACAAACTCGACAAGATCGAGGCTGTCTGAGCCTAGATCGTCTTTGAAACTTGCTTCCATGGTGATTTTGGCTGCGTCTACCGCGAGCACATCGACTGCACATTTTTTGAATCGGTCAAAAAGTTGATTGTCCATGCGATAAGTCTAGTGCCCCATACCTAAGCCACCATCGACCGGTATAACCGCGCCGGTTATGTATGCCGCTTGCTCCGAGGCAATGAAGGCGACCGTAGAAGCAATCTCGTGAGTTGTCGCCATTCTGCCAAGAGGCACCGCGGCAAGCATTTTGTCGCGCTGATCTTGTGTAAGGGCAGCAGTCATATCAGTTTCAACCGGACCAGGTGCAACCACATTGACAGTGATTGTTCGCGAGCCAAGCTCGCGCGCCAATGATCGTGCAAAGCCGACAAGACCGGCCTTCGACGCGGCATAGTTGGCCTGACCAGCAGAACCCAAGAGACCGACCACCGAAGAGATCAAAATAATGCGCCCAGAGCGAGCTCGAAGCATGCCTTGTGTCGCTCGTTTGCAGACACGAAACGCCCCGGTCAGGTTGGCGTCAATCACAGATTGAAAATCGCTTTCACTCATGCGCAACAAAAGCAAATCTTTAGTGATGCCGGCATTCGAGACAAGAACCTGCACTGGTCCGAGCTTTTCTTCGACTAGTGCAAAGGCTGCGTCGACTTCGCTTTGAGATGTGACGTCGCATTTAACCGCCAAGAAATCTCCGGATGGCTTAGAGCTGTTATATGTGATGGCAACTTTGTCGCCTAATTTTGCGAAATGCTGCGCACAAGCAAGGCCGATGCCTTTGGCTCCGCCGGTGACCAAAACGACACGACTCATTTTTGGTCCCACTTGATTACGGCACTAGCGGCAGTCATGCCTGCACCAAAGCCGACCAGCAAAATATTGTCACCTGATTTGACTCGACCTTTGGAAACTGCGTCAAACAATGCAAGGGGAATCGAAGCCGATGACGTGTTGCCAGTTTCGTGCAAGACCACGGCGGTTTTCTCCATTGAAATATCCAATCGTTTGCAGGCGGCTTCTATTATTCGAATGTTTGCCTGATGGGGGACAATCAGGTTGATTTCGTTCGAAGTTAGACCCGCAGACTTGATTGATTTTTCTGCAGAGTCGACCATAATGCGCACTGCGCGTCGAAAAACTTCTTTACCGTCCATATGTAAAGTTCCGCCTATTTCGGCATAGAGCAGATCTTCGAGTGAACCATCTGCATCGAAATCCCACCCGAGCAATTGTCCGGGCCCAACCGATGCTTCGAGCAATGCCGCACCAGAACCGTCGGCAAACAAAATGGCCGTGTTGCGATCTGTCCAGTCTGTGATTCGTGAAAGGGTGTCGGTGCCAATCACCAATATGCGC
>CAYOVI010000126.1:0-3783 GCA_964407365.1 uncultured Ferrithrix sp. | reverse complement strand
GCCTTGCAGTCGATGGTCAATGCCGGCGCCACGGCAATAGACAAAGCCCCGCGCAGAGGTTCGCGTGGCACAACCGTGGCTTTCATTCACCCGAAGGGAAGTTTTGGCACGCTGATCGAGCTGGTTCAAGAATAGAAATCGTTTTGAGCCGTGCGCTGACGAATTCGCTCGGTGCGATTTTTGGTTTGAGCCTGGGGTTGTTGGCTAGAAATCTAGTCGCAAAAGTTGCCCCCGAGTCAAGGGGCCCGTCAAAGGTGGCACTTGGGGCCAGTGGTGTCATCGGCTATTTCGTCACAGATTTTATTCTCTTGCGTTTTTCAGCTTTTGAGTTGCGCTTGTGTTTTGCAATTCTTTGTTCAGGTTTGTTGGTTCAGTCGTGGATTGATATCGCAACTCATCGTTTGGTTAGACAGATCTCGCACCTGATGGCTTTGTCAGGTTTTTTAATTTTAAGTTTTCATTCTGTTGCAACTTCGCAAGAGTCTGCCCTTGTGGCGGCTTGCGTATGCACGGTTGCCGGGTGGTTGATTGCTTTTTTGTCGAACAAGATCTCGCGTGGTGGTCTTGGTGCGGGAGATGTTCGGCTCATGGCCGTCTTGGGGTGGCATCTAGGTTTTATTGGCTACTCGGTCACGATTTGGGCTCTGTTTATAGCTTGCATCTTTGCGGGTGCGTTTGGTTTGGCCGTCGTTGTTCTTGGTCGCGGTTCGTTCAAAAATCGCATCGCATTTGGTCCGTTTTTGGCTCTCGGCACGGTGGTGGCAATTTTTGCCAACGAGATAGTTGCTTATCGACCAATCGCATAACTTGGAACAATGCAAGTTCATCTGATTGACGGTACATATGAGATGTATCGCCAGCACTATGGCTCGGCGATTCGTGATCGCCAGCCACCACCTTTTGCAGGCACTATTGGCGTGTTGTCGAGCACCATGCAGTTGTTGGCCGAAGGAGCCACGCACATCGGTGTGGCCACCGATCACGTGATCGAGAGTTTTCGCAACGATCTTTATGAAGGTTATAAATCAAGTGAAGGCATGGAGCCCGTGTTGCTCGAGCAGATACCGATTATTGAAAATGCACTTCGCGCTTTGGGCGTCACCGTTTGGGCAATGGAGAAATACGAGGCTGACGATGCACTTGCTTCCGCGGTCGTTGTCGCCTGCGACGATCGCCGCGTTCACCAAGTGCGAATTCTGACCCCAGACAAAGACCTGGGTCAATGCGTGAGCGGTCGGCGTGTCGTGCAAGTAGATCGGCGCAATAATTTGGTGCTTGACGAAAACGAGATACGCAAAAAATTTGGCGTCGGCCCAGAGTCGATCGCCGATTATTTGGCACTCGTTGGTGACAGCGCGGATGGATTTCCCGGATTGGCCGGTTGGGGCGCCAAGAGCGCCTCAAGTGTCTTGGCCAAATACGTCTCCCTTGACGAAATTCCCGATGATCATGAAAAATGGAAGTCAGATGGTCTTACATCTTTGCGGGGTGCCGAGAAACTTGCCCGAACTTTGCGTGAAAATCGCAAACTTGCCGAGCTCTTTCGCACTTTGGCGACTCTGGTCGACGATGTACCTGTTGGTTTTGTTGACGACTGGCGATGGCAAGGTGCAAAACCTGAGTTTGCGAGCATCCTCAAAGAGGTCGGGGCACTGCACCTACTTGATCGGCTTGAAAAACTTAAACCCCTTGCGCAATAGCTCGATTATTGCAATTGGTATTGCCCAAAAATTAGCGATAGTCAAACCGATCGCGCGCAAAATATCGCCGTTATGAAGCGATCGCCATGCATACAGCAACCCATACAAACCAATCGTGCGTTTGCCAAGAAGTTTGTCGATCACACGAAGACCCTCTAAATCTTGTGCCTTCTTATACAGAACATAGGCATCGTGAGTGCGCGCGAGACCGAAACTAGGAATGTTTGTCAATGTATTCGCCGTTAGCCGAATGTTCGTCAGAAACATAGGCAAAATCTTGAATTTCCCAAGTGTTGCGAGCCCGATCCAAAGTGCCAAATCTTGTGAATACTCAAATCTCGTGTCGTAGCCACCGAGTGTGCGAATCGAGTCGGTTCGAAACATGACCGCCGAATTCATGAATGGGCAATTGCTTGCAAGCCTGCGAATCAAGTCCAGATGATTCGTCGGGGTCTTGACGGCATTTATCAATTTGCCAGATGCATCGATGTTTCGATACCAACTTGCGACCAGCACGAGATCAGTGTTGTGGTCTAGGCAGTCGACTTGCAGTTTAAAGCGATCTGGGGTTGATGTGTCATCGGCGTCAAGAATTGCAATGTATCGCCCACGAGCGTTATTCAATGCAATATTCAGTGCGGGTGTACGGCCATGATTTTTCTCGAGGGCGGTGATTCGAATTCTTGGATCAGAAAATCGACGAACTTTCGACAAAGTGTCATCTGTTGAACAGTTATCGACGAGGATCAGTTCGAAATCTATGAAAGTTTGCCCCAGAACACTGCGCACACTTTCTTCGATTGTTGATGCTGCGTTATAACAGGTCATCAAAACTGAAACTTTTGGCGCCTCTTGTTTTTCGTTGGTCAAATTTTTATCCCGACTTCACAAAAGTTTGATAAATCGTTTCCGCCGACTGAAGTGACGGCCAGGCGATCTGCGGCACTCGAATGGTTCCGATGAAGGCTGCTGCCTTCCGGCTCTGACCTGATTCTCGGGCACTCGTTGCACAGGACCCGACCGCCACCTCACTCGACGGAAACGGTTGACTAACGATATCGCCACGAGCCTTTGCCAAATCTTGACGACACACTCAGATAGCCTGCCAAATCCAAGCAGTTAACGCTGTTCGGGCGATTTGGAGGGGTGCGAGAGCGGCCGAATCGGCACGCTTGGAAAGCGTGTGAGGCGCAAGTCTCCGTGGGTTCGAATCCCACCCCCTCCGCCATGATCACAGATCAACAAGCAATGTCTTTTGCACTCGCCGAAGCGCGCAATGCGCTAGCTCACGACGACGTGCCAGTCGGCGCAATCGTTATTCACAACGACACGATCATTGCCTCGCGCCACAACGAACGAGAATTGCGCAAAGATCCGACCGCGCATGCCGAAGTTCTGGCGTTGCGAGACGCAGCAAATTTGTTAGGACGTTGGCGCCTTGAAAACTGCACGCTCGTAGTGACATTGGAGCCCTGCGCAATGTGTGCGGGTGCGTTGATCAACTCACGCGTTAGCAGAGTTGTTTTTGGTGCAGCAGATTTAAAGGCAGGCGCGTTCGGAAGTTTGTATAACATCGCGACTGACCCGCGACTAAGTCATCACCCAGAGGTCGTTCACGGCGTGATGGCCACCGAGTGTGCAACTTTGCTAACCGAATTGTTCAAAAATTTGCGCCAAATAAAAACCGACTAATTTTTGTTTCGGAGTTTTTTCAAAATTGAGCCGATTGTTTGGTCTGATAGTCGAAGTTTTGACTTGACACGCGTGTATGCAGCGACAATTGTCTTGTCTAACCAGATCATAAATTTGTTGTCTTCTTGTGACGGCCTTGCGCGATAATTGGTGGCTCTAAGTTTTGTCTTTACTGGCTCGTCGGTGTAGTAGTAGAGAGCAATTGAATTTCGAGTGATGTTTGGTGGACAATTGAGCGGAGTGGGAACTCCATGGTAGGAATCTTTGTCGGTATTGAAAATGACGCACCTATTTAAAATTGGACTAATTCGATGAACACACCTCTTCATGTCTTTGGTCCATAATTCAAGATGACCTTCATAACTTTCTTGCCAGTTGGGATTCAAATAGA
>CAYOVI010000125.1:0-4036 GCA_964407365.1 uncultured Ferrithrix sp. | reverse complement strand
ATAGTCGGTCTCGACAGCCATGGTGAATTTGCCACTTTCGGGGTGCGACTGCCAAACGGCGCCAAAGGTTTGGATATTGGCCCTGGCACCGCGGCTTCATTTTCAGACAGAATTATGAATGCAAGAAGCGTCTTTTGGAACGGACCAATGGGAATGTTCGAAGACGAACGATTTGCCTCGGGTACCCGTGCGATTGCCCAAGCAATGGCAGATACAAAGGCATTCACTGTTGTTGGTGGTGGCGACTCGGCTGCTGCCTTGGCGCAATTCAATTTAGATTCGGATGTCGACCATGTTTCCACAGGCGGCGGTGCATCGTTAGAGTTTCTTGAACTCGGTGACTTGCCGGGTCTAGTTGCCTTGAGGGGAGCCCCAAATGTCAAATGAGTCGCGCAAGCCGATTATCAGTGGCAACTGGAAGATGAATCACAATCACTTCGAGGCTATTCAATGCGTTCAAAAACTCGCATACCTTCTCTCAAAAGAAGACTTCGCCTCTGTCGACGTGACTTTGCATCCGCCTTTTACCGACCTGCGCAGCATCCAAACTTTGATCGACGCTGATGAATTGAAGTTTGCTCTGGGGGCCCAGCATTGCCACGAGGCAGACAGTGGCGCGTACACGGGTGAAATCTCGGCTGCATTTTTGTCGAAACTAAATGTCAGTCACGTCATTGTTGGGCACAGCGAGCGTCGAGAGATTTTTGGCGAGACTGATGAATTGGTTCGCAACAAAATTGTTGCAATTCAAAAAAACAAGATGACGCCGATTCTCTGCGTCGGCGAAACTTTGGCAGAGCGCGAGTCAGGGGCAACCTTCGAAAAAGTATTAGGTCAAATTAGAAGCGCCTTGGAAAAGCGGTCGTCTGATCAAATCAAGTCGATGATCGTTGCCTATGAGCCAATTTGGGCGATTGGCACCGGAAAGACTGCGACTGCCCAAGACGCGCAAAGAGTGATAAGTGCAATTCGCCAGGAGATTGCAAAAATCAGTTCGAGCAATGTGGCCAACACAGTGCGCCTTCAATATGGCGGAAGTGTAAAGGCGAGCAACATAGTAGAGATTATGTCGCAGCCCGATATTGACGGCGTTTTAGTGGGCGGGGCCAGCCTCGATGCGGCTGAATTCGCGCGAATCTGCCAATACCGATTGCGGAATAGCGAATGATTTGCGCTGCCCCCAGTTATACCGCTGCGATTTAGCCTGTTAGCCTTTAAGGCACTAAGAGCCTTAGGGGCTTTTACCTAATTCGACGGGGAGGTCGGAGAGTGAGAAAAACCACAAAAGTGGCGCGTCTCGCTGCAGCACTTGTAACTGTGTCATTGATTGGCGCAGCTTGCGGTGGCAGTGATGATGAAGCTGCTGTAGAAGAAGCGCCAGCCGAGGAAACTACGGCTGTTAGTTATCCAACTAGTTTGGACGACTGCGCGAACGTAACTTATGACTATGTCAAGCCGGCCACTACTGGTGGCATGACGATTACATACGACATCAACCCAGCAGCAGTTTGGGATGACGGCTCGCCGATAACGGCTGCCGATTTCGTCGCAACTTGGGAAGCGTCTTTGAATACACCAGGTTCGATTTCGACATCGGGCTATGACCAAGTGACTGCAGTTGAGGCAGGCGCAAGTGACAAGCAAGTAGTCGTCACTTTGAAGTCGGTCTACGCACCTTGGCGTGGTTTGTTCGGTGGTCTTATCAAGGCTGCTTCGGTCAAGAACACGAAAGATGTCTCTGCAGATTATGCGGACAACATTCCGTTCTCGGGTCGACCATACAAAATCAAGTCTTGGAGCCCAGATCAAATCGTGTTCGTGCCAAACGACAAGTATTGGGGCACCGACAAGGCAGTCACCAAGAAATTCGTGATCGTGCCAAAGGCCGACAGCGACACAGAGATCGCAGCGATCAAGGCTGGTGAAGTTGACTTCATTTATCCGCAATTCTTCGCAGGAATCGAAGAAGCGGTAAAGCAAGACAACATTCAGACAAACCTTGATTACGGCGGCGACTACGAAGGTTTCTATTTCCAACAGAAATGCGGACCTTTCGCAGATCCAAATTTCCGAGCCGCGTTCTCGATGTCGATCGACCGTGAGGCGCTGTTTCAGCAGATCTACATTCCGCTTGGCGGCAAAGAGTTGCTTCAGTGCGGCCCGATGGTGCCTGGACAATATTGCGCCGGCGACGAGTTCGCCAACAGCTATGACCCAGCGGCTGCCGAGGCTTTGTTGACCGAGAATGGTTGGACAAAAGGTGCAGACGGCTACTGGGTTGACCCGAACGGCAATGTTCCTGATGTTCGATGGATCATCAACACAGGTAACACCCGTCGCGAGAGCACCCAGGCCTATTTGATTCCGTTGCTTAATGCAGCAGGTTTCAAAGTGCGCGCAGACAACTGCGATGCGGCTTGCTACTTCCAGCAACGTCTGCCGGGAATGGACTACGACATGGCGATGTACATCAGTACAGCACCGCCGGATCCTGCCTATCTCACTGCGAGCTTTGCTTGCGACTTGATCCCGACTGAAGCCAATGGAAACATTGGACAAAACAGTCAGGGTTGGTGCAACGCAGAGGCATCAGACCTGCTCTATGCAGCAGACGTCGATGCTGATGCTGCAACTCGAGCGGACAAAGTCAAGCAAGTTCTTGCGTTGATGGCCAAAGATCATGTCATGTTGCCTTTGATGCAGTTCCCGAAATCGGGTTTTGCTCGCACAGACAAGATCGGTGGTCCATGGAACGGCGAACTCAATAACTACGCCGCATTCAATAACATTCACCTGTGGCAAGATTTGGACGGCGACGGCCAAATCGTCATGGGTGCTGAGCAATGGCCAGAATGCCTCAACCCAATCACTGAGTGTGCAAACTCTTCGTGGATGGTTTGGACAACTGCATTCCAGGTAATGCCAGGTGCCTACGCAACCACCAATGACGGCAAGTACGTAGTCACGAACCTGCTTGCCGGTGAGGCAAAGGTTGAAATCAAGAGCTAATTGCTCATAACTAAGGTTCTAGATAGGTGCGTCGATTCAGTGAAGACTGGGTCGGCGCACCTTTCTTGTTGGGGCGGTAACCGAGTGATTTTTAATTGTTGCGATTTTGCCAATAGCCAAGAATCGGCAAGGCTGTAAGCGGTGTTTCGTTATATCGTTCGTCGCGTTGCCTGGTCGATACCAACCTTGTTGATCGTGACTTTTTTGGTCTATCTTGCGCTGAGAATCGGCACCGACCCCGTGGCAAGTTACAAGCGAATAAATCCTCGTGCCAGCCGGGCAAAAATCGCAGAATATATCGACGTAAATGGTTTAGATCCGAATTTTGTGCAGGGTTATTTCAAATGGTTGAAAAATTTTGTAACCGGTGAGTGGCCGCGCAGCATCAAGGGACGTCGTGAAGTTTGGCCTGCTCTCAAAGACGCGATGGCCAATACTCTTCGATTGGGGTCGGCTGCGACCGTAGTTGGAATATTTTTTGGTCTCATTGCCGGCGTAATGGCGGCACTTCGCCCAGGCGGAAAACGAGACGTCTTCATCAATACGAGCGCATTCGTTGGTATTTCGATTCCGCCGTTTATCAGCGCGATCATGTTTCAGTTGCTCTTCGCCGTCTATTGGCAACGCTGGTTTGGTGAGAGTTTGTTTCCGACATCTGGCGTTTATCCAGCCGGACACACCGGTTTTGATTTGTTTTTGATGCTCAAGTTCATGGCGCTGCCGACGATTGTGGTTGCGATACAAATAATCGCAACATACAGCCGCTATATGCGCTCGTCACTGCTCGATGTCTTGAATTCTGATTATATGCGAACTGCCCGTTCCAAAGGCATCAGCGAACGACGAGTGTTGATAAAACATGGCATGCGCAATGCTCTGATTCCAGTTGTGACAATCGCTGCACTTGATGTCGGTTCGATCGTCGGAGGACTGATCATCACCGAAAATATTTTTTCTTATCCAGGAATGGGTCTCTATTTTTTGAAGTCTTTTGGTGAAGGTGACTTTCCACTGTTAATGCCCTGGA
>CAYOVI010000124.1:0-4093 GCA_964407365.1 uncultured Ferrithrix sp. | reverse complement strand
CCAAGTTCCCCCAGATATTGCACAAGGTTGTAGACAAAACTGTCATAGTTATCGATCACAAGAACGCGAATGCCCGAGAAATTCACAGCCCTCAGCCTGCCTTATATTTGGGCGATAACAAACTGATTAATTCCCCTACACTTGACGAGGTCATGGCGGACAAAAAACGAGTTACTGGCGGAAGAACAACCCCGAAAGGCACGCGACCAGGGCGTGTGCACACAACTCATCGCCTGGATACTTCAGACGCTCACTCAATGCACGGTCAAAATATCGCCGATGCATCATCACGATACACGCCACCCACATTGCGTGAGCAGCGAGTCAGCCCAACTTGGGTGCCCGTGTTGATGTTTTCATTGCTGGGTGTCGGTGCATTGATAATTTTGCTCTATTATCTCGGCTTCGTGCCAGGTGGCCGCAACAATTGGTATCTATTTTCTGGGTTGCTTGCGGTGCTCGGCGGTTTATACACCGCAACCAAATATCACTGACACGCCCTAGTCGATTGGCGCAACTAGATCCATATCTTCTAAACAGTGCTTTGGCGGCGGTGGATTTTGGTCAGGCGCCATGGTCATGCGCAATTCTGTGCCACAACTCGAGCAACGGTAACGCACATTGATGCGACGCATTTCGCCCGATGGCGGCGGGGGTGGCAAAGATGAAGTCATGCCACGCAACATGCCAATGCCGATCTTCCAAATAAAGTAAAAAAGTGCGAGCCCCAAACCAAACCAAATGATCGAGCCCAACATCTTGGGTTTAAATTATCTAACCGAGGCGTTCGATAATCGTGGCGTTGGCCAGACCGCCACCTTCGCACATCGTTTGCAGACCGTAACGACCGCCGGTGCGCTCTAGTTCATTCAGAAGAGTCGTCATCAAACGTGTGCCCGATGCGCCTAGTGGATGTCCTAAGGCGATCGCCCCACCATTGACATTCACTTTTTCCATGTCGGGGTGAATTTCTTTTTCCCAAGCCAACACGACAGAAGCAAATGCTTCATTGATCTCGACGAGATCAATGTCGCTGATCTTTAGTCCTGCTCGTTCAAGCACTTTTTTGGTCGCCGGAATCGGCGCGGTCAACATGAATCGTGGGTTCTCAGCGGCGAGCGCAAAATTCACGAATCGAGCGCGTGGCTTCAGTCCAAGTTGGTTGGCGCGCTCTTCAGACATGATCAGAACCGCCGTGGCGCCATCGGTGATTTGCGACGAATTGCCGGCTGTAACCTTGCCACCTTCTTCAAGTGGACGATAAGCGGGCTTCAGGGTCGCGAGTTTTTCAAGTGTCGACTCACGAATGCCCTCGTCGGTCGTCATGACTTTGCCCTCAGAATCGAGCGTCGGCACAATCTCGTTTTGAAAACGACCCTCTTTGGTCGCACGAGCTGCATAATTTTGCGAGCGCAGACCGTAACGATCCATGTCTTCACGACTGATTTTCCACTTTTCGGCGATTAGCTCTGCCGAGATGCCCTGATTGACCAAACCACCATCAGATGCATATCGCGCCTGGACAGTCTGTCCAAATGGGAAACCATGCTTGCCTTCGGCAATTGATGAGCCCATCGGCACACGGGTCATGACCTCAACACCGGCTGCAACAACGACATCATAAGCACCTGAAATAACACCCTGTGCGGCAAAGTGTGCGGCCTGTTGGCTTGAACCACATTGACGGTCAACGGTTGTGCCCGGCACGCTCTCTGGCCAACCTGCTGCAAGCACTGCGTTGCGAGCCACATTCAAACTTTGTTCGCCGACTTGCATCACACAACCCATCACGACGTCGTCGATGATCGCCGGGTCAATTTTTGTGCGCTCGACGAGGGCTTTCAAACTATGGGCCGACAAATCAACCGGATGCCAATCTTTGAGGCGTCCATTGCGCTTGCCGCACGGTGTTCTTACTGCATCAACGATCACTGCTGTTTTCATTTCGCTCCCTAATGGTGAGGTGGTTCTTCTAGTCTGCCCTGTTCACGACCTTTTGGGGAAGCCCAAAGTGCAGACCAAAAGTTGTGACCACAAGAGCACGAAATATGAGCAAAATAGCGACTTTGCTCGATGCCGACGATTGGCCATGCTTGCGATCTTTGAAAGTTGCGGGGATTTCCACAACCCGGTAATTTTTTCGCCCACAAATCACGAGAGCTTCAAAAGTGTCGCCCAAATAGTGACTTGGAAACGACTTCGCAAAATGATCGAGCAACGGTCGACGTATAAGTCTGAACCCAGAAGATGAGTCGCTAATTTTGGTTCGGCAAGCCCGAGATGCAACAACTTTCAACATTGACATTGCGAATTGTCTGGTTCGTGAGACATTGAACTCAGATGACTTTGTCAGAAATCGACTGCCGAGAACTACGTCTGCCCCGCTTTGATTTGCCTTGTCAATCAGATTGAAAATTTCATTGACTGGGTGTTGACCATCTGCATCAATTTGTACAACTGCCTCGAAACTGTGCCTTATCGCATAATTGAAACCACTTTGAAGAGCCCCACCAACGCCAAGATTCATCGATAGTTCAAGCACTTTGGCCCCAGCCGATTTTGCAAGATTCGAGGTTTGATCAGATGAACCATCGTCCACGACCAAAACACGAAGTCCGAGGCGAACTACATCTTGAACGACTGATGTAATTGTCTCTTGCTCGTTTAGCGCAGGAATTACAACTAGAACGTTCTCGTTATTTAGTGCTGTCAGACTTTTTCGCTTTCATCGATATGTCGAGTGACTCGCGCAGCAAGGCGTTTTCTCTTACGAGTGTCTCCATTTTTCGCTGGTTGCCCGAAATACTCACAGAAAGCTGAACAAGAATTACCGCCACCGAAATCGTAGAAATCGCCACAAGCAATGCCGTTGGCGTTAGCCGCAGAGTTTTAGCGAGCGGAGTTATCAAAAAAACGAGTGGTGAGGCGAAGATGCCAAACAAACAAACCGACATCCAGCCGATGGTGTATTTGAAACTGAGCAACTTTTTTCTGGACAATCGTGCGATATGAATCGCAAAACCAAGGCTGACCAATGCGATTTCAATTGCAAAAACAGCACGATTACTCACAAGATAAATCTACTACTTGAATTTAAGACAAATTAGTTTAGAACTTCGTAAAAACTCGTCGAGATCTCGGAAACCACCGACTGATCAAGACGGCTTCTGGCAACCTCATAGTTTTTCTCCGCTGCCGCGTCGACAAGTTGGTCGTCGACCAGCGCAGTTCTTATCGCCTGAACAAGTCCGACACTGTCATCTGGACTGACAATAAAACCCGTCTCGCCGTCAATTATCCATTCACCGGCGCAGGAGGTGTCGGTCTGGATAGGAAATGCCCCACAAACTAGAGCTTCTTGCAGCGAAACACTTATTCCGTCAGAAAGCGAAATACCTACATAAATGCGAGCAGATCTGAAAATCTCTAAAAGATCCTGGTGAGCGATTTCACCACGTCCGTAAATTCGAAAAGCAATTTTGGTGCCATCGGCAATTTTATGAGCCATTCGCTTGGCTTTAGGGTCGGCTGAATAAACAACAATTTCATAATTTTTCAACAAATCTGCCAATTCAGCAATTGCCTCGAGGGCTTTGGTTCCACGACCTACAAATCGCGTATGGCCTTTGACCAAAACAATCTTTCGCTGACTCGTCTTTTCTAGGTTGCGAGTGTCCGATTTTGGTGACATTTCGTAACCACCAGTCACGGGGAATGGCGGAAAAAACTTTCCTGAATATCCAAGGTCACGCGCAATCGACTGATCTCTTTGACACTCCATGGACAAGAGATCGATGCAACCCATCAGCTTTTGCAACCGAAACCTGTGGCGTTTAAATCTGCGAAACCAAAAGAGGTCTGAGCCCCAAAGTGTCAAAACAAAAAATGGTTTGGAGACTCGACCCTCAAGGGCAGCTAACGATATATATCCCGCGCCCTGAGTCTCTAAGGCGTGAAGAATATTCGGCTGAAATTTTTCGATCAGGCGTCTGAGCAAGAACCCACGAACATTATCTGCTGCAAGTTTGTCGATTGCCGTAAGAATAAGACCAGTTCTCTTGAGTCCGCGAGGGATTGTAATTTTCATCGGACT
>CAYOVI010000123.1:0-4118 GCA_964407365.1 uncultured Ferrithrix sp. | reverse complement strand
CACCGTATTTGAATTTGATCGCAATCACCGAGATTGTCCAAATAGCGACGTAGAGAATCGAATAGTTGTTGATTTGACCGCGTTGTCGAGCAATCAATAAAAGAACCAACCCCAGAAACATTGCTTGAGCCGAATAGAGAAGCATCAGACGAACCTTGTGATCCAGTCCCATTTTCCATTGAGCTTTTGACCCAATGTGGTTGCCGAATCTCGACTCCATATATCTATTCGCGGTATCTCGAGAGTTTGTGTGCCCACCACGTAGTTGCCCCAATTGCTGGTGGCGGCGAACTGATAGCCAACTTCTTGGGCAATTTGAACTACCTCTTGGTTGTATGAGCCGTGTGGGTAGCTAAGCGTCTTTACTGGCTTTTGAATCGTTTGTTCAAGCCAATCTTTGCTGTATTGCAGATCGCTTCGAATTTCTGAAACTGACAACCTGGCCAGATGAGTGTGGGCGTGCCCGTGACTTCCAATTGTTACGCCCGGGGCATTGCTTAGTTCAATCAGTTGCGCTTGGCTCAAAAATTTTGGGTTACCTGAGATGACGTTCGTCGACGAAACAAAAACTGTGAAAGGAAAGCTCTTGGCAACAAGTATTTCTGTGGCGATAGTCCAAGTGTCTTGATAGCCGTCGTCGAAAGTGATTGTTACTCCCGAGGCGAAGTCACTTTGGAGAGGCACGACTTTTGAGATGGAATTTTTGCTCAGTTTTTCCAGCAAATCCATATGTTTGTAAAAATTTTGTTTTGAAAGCGAGTAAATATCTTTTGATATTTCGGGTTCTAGACCCACAGAGTGATACATCAATACTCTTCGACCAGTTTGATGGCGAGATGGTTGAGTCAGGCTCACCAGTTGGGCAAGACGGTATTTCCAAATGTTCATTTGGCTATTAATCCCTTAGACCGAGACTCGCAAAGCTTGTAATTACAACTTTTTGCGATAATTGATCAGTCTACCCACGATTGGTTGTGTGAAGAAGGGTGTTCCTGTTTCCCATTCTCCAACATATTCAATTTGATTGGCGCCCGTGCCGTTTTTAAAGTCGTAGACGCCTTTGTTTTTTATTGGGTCGACACCACTCAAGTCATAAGTTGCAATTTCCGACTTTGCACAAAAGTCGAATAAAGACCAAGCCGTCAAATAAGACGAATATTGCTTTCTTCCTTGAGGTGTCGCTGCGGCAAAGATATCCCAGGCTTTTTTGCCCAACAAGACCGCACCACGAATCGCCAGTGGTTTTCCGATTTCGTCATCGCACCGAAAAATTTTCAGGCTTGATTCAAAATTATCGACTATTGATTTGATCACCTCAAGGCTTGGGATATCTGAAGACGAGTCAAGGTCTTTATACCTTGACAACTGTCCATAAATTTCGGCGATTGCTTCTGGCGCGAAATTTTTCCACTCGTATGGTTTTGAATTCCTAGTCTCACCTCTTTGCAGATTTCTTGCCCAGTTGTTCGAGAGCAACTCTCTTCTGGTCGACTCAGATTTGGTCAGGTCGATTTGCAAACTTTGTCCACTTGACAAAGGCGATTTCGTTCTCTTCCATTTGTTTCTTTTGAGCTTGTTGCAGGCCTGATCACTCGAATTTTCAAGTGAATTGAGCCGGATAAACAGTCTTTTACTTCCTGTGATCGCAGAAAGGCAATCAACAAACTGAGAGTTCAGATGCTCAAAGTCGGCAATTGGACCACCAGGTATCCATGCGATTGTCGTGCCCAAAATTCGCTTCGTCAGAACTTGTGCTTGGCATTGCTCTGGTCCTTGATAAATCAATCGATGGGTCTGCCAACCGAAGTCGGCTCTATGTCTTGCCCAATTAATTGACTGATAGAACGTGAAGTCGTCAAGTGTGACCAACTTTTGATCCCATTCAAGGTCGGTGCCAGTCCACTCAGACCATTCAAAATGGGAATTCATTTGATTTTTCACAAGAAATTCAGCAACCAGATTTGTTTATAGTGCCCAGGAGCATTTGGCAATACCGCAAGGGGTAGGTCGGGCCAACTCATCAGAGTTACTCGATATTTTTTAGCCAACTTTGTCAATTCTGATTGAGGATCAGTGTTTGCATAAAAAGGAAATCCATATGGACAAGTGCCATCTTTAAGCGAATCAAACACTGGTTTCAGGCCAAGTCGAATTATTTCTGGATGAATGGTGTTGTAAAGATTGCGACGGCGGGAAATTTCAGCGCTTTCGTCGAGTCTCAATAATTTTTTGACACTTGAGCGACTTGGGTTTGGAACACCAGGAATAATTCGTTCTACGCTCGCCGCAACCATGGGCACGGTCGAACCAGTTAGATTTCTTCGCACGATTTTTAAACCGGATTGAACCTTGCTGAGCAAGGGAAAATTGGTGGATCTTTGAATTTTGGCGAACAAACTCAACACCAAATTTCGAGAATTCTTCAGCTTGAAGACCGGGTCAAGTTGAGCAGAAACTTTATTTTCGGCAAGTGAAGTCTGGAGAATCGCCCCGTCAGGGGTTCGAATTGTCTTTCGAAAACTTGTGATCCCAAAGTTGGTTCTATGACCCAACAACTTGCCACATTCGTCGCGACTCAAGAGACCGTGTGCATTGTCTTCGATTATCACCGAGCCACAACTTTGAGAGTATTTTTCGAACGCTTCTAAGTCTTGAGGAAAGCCAAAATAATTCACGGCGATAATCGCTTTTGATTTCGTCTCAGGATCAAGATATTTTGGTCGTAAATTTGAGTCGACTTCATAAAAGACCGGTTTGGCACCACGTTCGTGGATTGCGGCAAGAACATCGCGACAGATAAAACTTGGCAGCATTACTAGATCGTTCGCACCGACACCGATAAGACCTAGAGCTTCGCGCATGGCAAAGCGTCCCAGACTGAAGTATCGAATAGTCATGATTTTGTTCTGTTAATAAGTGTGCGTTTTGCCAGAATCATCAAACCCGGGTATGTCTTGGCAAAGAAAGGTGAGAGACGTATCGCCGATAAAAACTGAACCATGGCCTGACTTGGTTGGTGAGAGAGTTGACGAGCGGCACCGTAATGGGCGATTGCCAAACGATGACGAATCTTCAATTTGGTAATAATTGTTTTTGGTTGCAACGCAAAGTGTTTTTGCAGGACAGTAATCTCACTCGAGAGATTTCGCAACACAGCGCTACTGGCACTGTTTTTTAGACGATGAAATTCACCCAAAACTCTTGGCACAAATACGGTTTTTGGCTTTGTTTTGGCAAGTCTCAGCCACAAGTCGTAGTCTTCGGCGGTCACTATTTCATCAGATTCGTCGAAACCATTCACCGATCTGAGAAGTTGCGTTTCGATGAAAGTCGCCGAGGTTGAGATGCAGTTTCCACGAAACAAAAGGCTGAGATAATTCGCCCGTTTGGCGGGTCCATACATGACTCGGCGCCTTGAATTGTCGGTGTTGATCCACTGCTCGCCATGGCAAATCAATTGTGCCCCCGCCTCAGCATGGTCTAGACAGACCTGCAATTTTTCCGGGTACCAGTTGTCGTCTGAGTCGAGAAACGCCACATATTTTCCATGGGCCGCTTCAATTCCTCGGTTTCGTGACGCAGCAATTATGCCGTTGTTGCCAAAGTTAATTAGTCGAATTCGTTTGTCGTTGAACGATTCAACAATTGCAATTGTGTTGTCGGTAGAGAAGTTGTTGACAACAATGGCTTCCCAATTTTTGTAAGTTTGAGCCACCACCGAGTCGAGTGCTCGTTTTAAAAACTCGGCATGGTTGTATGTTGGAATAACCACCGTCAAAAGAGGTTGAGCTTTCATGTCGCTGGCTTGAACCACTTTTGACATACCTCAATTAATCGATCAATTTCAGAGTCGAGGCTTGTCACGGGCGAAAAACCGGTGGCACGTAGTTTGCTTGAGTCATAACAAAACTTTTCTGGAATCGTCTCTGGTTTTGCGCCTAACACCTCTAGATCTGGTTCATAGCCGAGTTTTTTTCGACATCTAGACGCAATCAATTCAGCCATATCGAGCACTCTGATCTCGAAGTCACTGCTCAAGTTGAACGTTGAACCAGCTATGAGTTCTTTTGGCATAAACAAGCAATGTCGAATCGCACTACAAACATCGGTGAACGGAA
>CAYOVI010000122.1:0-4156 GCA_964407365.1 uncultured Ferrithrix sp. | reverse complement strand
ATTTTGGAATACGTTGTGAAATTCCTACGAGAGCCATGTCTGACATCACTCGCCTCGGTGGCAGGTCTGAGCGCATTGCTTTTTCTTCTCGCCATTGAGCCAATGCCTGAGCCACACCACGAGAACTGCCCTTGAGACCACGAGTTTCTTTCATCTTGAGCCATGCATCTGAAGACTTTTGGGCAACCGTCGCACGTGTTGCAAGTTCGAGACAAGAGTCAGCGACCCATTCGACCCGCCCCAATTGGCTGAGTTGACGATTCAACTCATCATGCAAATCAAAAAGGTGCGCCACATCATCGGCGGCATATTTGCATTGTTGCTCGGTCAGTGGTCGCTGCAACCAGTCTGTGAGTCGATCACCCTTCGACATCGATACTCGCTTGAAAGCCTGCACCAATGTGGCCAACGAAGGGTTCGAAAATCCCACGAACCCAGCGGCAACTTGACAATCGAAAATATTTTTTGGCGCACAAAGGGCGGCGTGGCGCAAAACTTCAAGATCTTGTTGCGCAGCATGAAATACCGCTACAAGTTCGCTATTGAAAAGTCGGTCGAGCCCTCGAGGATCAACGGCCAACGGATCGATTAAAGCAGTCTGATTTTCCCAGCGAATCTGCACCAGGGCCAACCTTGGAAAATAAGTTCGCTCGCGATGAAACTCTGTGTCGATTGCATAACGTGAGCACCGTAAGATGCTGTCGATTACTTCATCTAGTGAATCTTGTGAATCAATCCACTTGAGATTCACCCTGGCTGACCCCCGAACACGACGTCGTTGCCACCTGCCAACCAACCCAATGTTCCCCCGGCAACATTGACTACGTTGGTTTTGCCTCCATCAAGACAAAGTTGGCAGGCTTGCATGCTTCTGCCACCACTACGACAGATGAAAAAGACAGTCGTCTCAGGAATTTCACCCAGGCGATCAGAAAATTGGCTGAGTGGAATGTTTATCGCACCCGCAACATGACCAGACTCATATTCGTCGACTTCACGAACGTCGATGAGTTTGACCCCGGAGCCCAATACGTTGGCTAGTTGCTGAACGGAAACCTCTTCTATGGCCACTTTTCAATCCTAGTTACGAATGAGAGTTAGTTGCTGAACTCGAGATCGTGTGGAGAGTTCACATTGAGTAGCGAATGTGGTGACACGTCTACGAATTCATGCTTGAAATTGTCAACAATTTTATGAATCGCACGCTCACCAGAGGCGAAACTTGATTCGAGACTCCGCAGAGCCGATGCCCTCCATGTGCTGCACAGCCACTGGGGAACATCGGTACGCGCGACTCGAACCTCGATCCCATTCGATATTTGAGAAATTGCTAAACAACTCTCGGCATCGATAAAGGGCACATCACAGGGCAAAGTCATCAACAGGTCGTGCGACAAGTTATTCATTGCAGTAATCAAGGCACCGAGCGGCCCCCCATCTTGAAATTGATCCGGCACGTACTTGATGTCCCATTTTTCTGCATCATGTACTTGACCCCCGATCAAGCAAATTTCGGCAAAGCCCGCGACTCGCAAAGAGTCGACAATTCGTCCTCCGAATTCGAGACCATCAACCTTGGCATTGATTTTCGGGGAGCCAAATCTTGTGCTCTTTCCGCCAGCAAATATTGCGACAGCGAGGTTTGACTTATTCATCAACGCAACAAGTGGTTCGTGTCCCCACTTGGGTCACATTGAAGCAAAAACTGTTCGCAACGTATCGCCTCGGAAGTTTCACCGATGATTCGGGCACTCTTGGCAAGGCCAGCGAGACATCGCAAAAATCCCCTATTAGATTCGACATTCCAGCGCACATATCCAGAACCGCGCCATGAATTGGCTCGCAATGCGTCAAGTCCTCGGTGATAGCCCACTCGATAGGCCATGTACGCATCAATTCCGGGTTGGCTCAAATCGCCAAGCGTCGCCCAACCTTCCAAGAATGTCGGAAACTTTGCGACAACGGCACAAACAGCCGCTCTTTTCTCGCCGATTTCTTGGCTGACCGCCACAGCCAAAAGTTTCACCGCCTGAGCATCAAACGCAGGCAGACGGGTCTCGGGCGGACCGCTTGGCGAAAGATTGACGGATTGATTAGTCATTCCTGCCACACTAGATGCATGGATCTATTCACCATTGACTCTGATCTTGCCAAAAATATCGGGCTCGGCACAATAGCGCTCAGCGTATTTTCACTACTCATCGTTCTCAAGTTCGTAAAGTCTCTTGTCTCCAAGATTCTACTGCTCGCAATTTTCGGAATCTTGGCATACTTCTCGTTCACCCAAAGAGATTCGTTGTCAATCTGTTTGGCAAAACTTGAGGCGGCTAATCCGACAGAACTCACTGCAACTTCATGCACCTTTTTTGGTCAACAAATCTCACTGGAAGAAATCACCAAGTGAGCCAAGACCTACTAGGCGACATCATGTCGCAACTTGACGCATCGCCATCTGCCCGCCATTTGGTGTCATTTCTCTCGCGCAAGTTGGTTAAAGCCAATTTCATCGATTTCAGCACAGACAAAATCTCCCAATCCGCCACGGGATTTGTCGCCAATGGCGGTTCGCTTGTGGCCTGGAGAATCGGCACGAATATGAAAAGCCATGGTTTTCGCATCGTTGGAGCCCACACAGATTCACCATGTCTAAAGATCAAGCCGAGTCAGGGCGATTCTCGATTCGGTTTCAACACGCTGCAAGTAGAAATCTACGGAAGTCCGCTGTTGAATAGTTGGCTTGATCGAGACCTTGGCATAGCAGGACACATAGTTCTAAAAAACGCAACTGTGAAACTTTTTTGCTCTGCGTCTCCGACGGCTCGGATATCACAACTCGCAATTCATCTTGATCGCGAGGTCAATGAACGTGGCCTCATACTCGACAAACAACTGCACCTGAGTCCTGCTTGGTCGACACGGCCAGAATCCCAAGATTTCATGGCCTGGGTTGCTGATCAGGTCGACGTCGACCCACACGAAATCGTGCAGATAGATGCACAACTTTATGACATGAGCAAATCATCGCTTATCGGTAGCGACAATTCAATGTTGGTCAGTGGTCGTCTTGACAACCAAGCCTCGTGTTGGGCTGCAGTCGCGGCTCTACTCGACTCAAGTGCCGCCCAGGCAACTCAAGTTGTGGCATTGTTTGATCACGAAGAAGTCGGCTCGCAAAGCGCAACCGGAGCTGCCGGGCCACTTCTCGAGCGCTGCCTCGAACAACTCGCTGCTAGTCATGACGTGAGTCGAATTCAATTTTTGGATGCCCTTAGAAGGTCAAACTGCGTCTCGGCCGACAATGCCCATGCGGTTCATCACAACTATCCCGAGCGACACGATTTGACAAATGCGCCGATCATCAACCACGGGCCGGCTATCAAATTGAACTCGAATCAAAGATACGCGACGTCGGCACAATCGGCTGCAATTTTTGTCGACGCCTGCGAACGTGCCAATGTTCCCCATCAAAGATTTGTTTCTCGCAACAACATGCCTTGTGGCACGACGATCGGTCCGATCACTGCATCGCGACTCGGCATTGACACCGTCGATGTCGGCGTGCCTCAACTTTCGATGCACTCTGCCCGAGAGGTATGCGGTGTCGACGATCTTGCGTATTTGAGGCGAGCGCTAACGACCTACTTCGAATAGATCACTGTGATTTCGATCTCGCGAGATCGAATACCTGCTGCAGAGCCTGGCTGAGTTGGACTGTCAAGTCCGAAGTCGCAGAACGTGGTAATCGTCCGGTTGAAGTCGACGGCGGAAAAATCGGAGCGCCAACGACGATTGAGCATCTCTTTGGATAGATCATTTTTGAACCCTTGGGCATGACACCCTCGGTGCCGCCAAACCCAACAGGAACGATTGGAACTTGTGCCTTGATGGCCAGATACGCCGCGCCGTCAAATAGTGGATGAATCAACGGACCAGATTGACGTGTACCCTCGGGAAACATCACGAGTGGCTCACCTTGAGACAAGACGTCCAGACAACGCCTCAAGGCCTCAAGGTCAGCCGAACCACGCGTGACTGGAAATCCACCCAGAGCCGAAAGAATGGCGCCGATTTGCTTGTTCTTCCAAAGCGAATCTTTGCCCATGAACCGTAAGCGGCGCTTTGTTATTGCACTAGCCAACGGAGTGTCGACATTTGA
>CAYOVI010000121.1:0-4190 GCA_964407365.1 uncultured Ferrithrix sp. | reverse complement strand
GAAGATTGACCGAAGTTTTGTTAACGAATTGGCAAACAATGCGAATGCTAGATCTCTAGTCAAGACGATCATTGCGATGGCAGATTCGCTCGGTTTAGATGTTGTTGCAGAAGGCGTGGAGACGGTCGAACAGCTTCATGCTCTTGGCGATCTGCGTTGCAGCAAGGCTCAGGGATATCTGATTAGTCACCCTGTGACGCCCGAAATGATGGCCAGCACCGTTGCGGGTTTAGACAAAATCGGCAAGTGGCCGCGACTACGTCCGCTCAAATGAGGCAGAATATAAATATGAAAACACCCCACCTGCCAAAAGATCTTTCCCTCGAGTCTGCCGAGTTTCGAGTTCGCCAAGCGGGTGAATGGTTGGGTCTTGAAGACGGGCTGATCGAGACGATTATCGCCCCACGCCGAGTGCTCGAAGTTTCAATTCCGTTTCGACACGACGATGGTCGACGAGATCATCTCGTCGGTTGGCGAGTTCACCACAACACGACACGTGGCCCTGCGAAAGGCGGCATTCGCTATCACCCCGGCGTCACTCGCGATGAAGTTGTGGCACTTGCAATCGGCATGTCGCTTAAAACTGCAATTATGAACCTGCCGTTGGGTGGGGCAAAAGGTGGCATTGCAGTTGATCCAAAGTCGCTGACAAGTCGCGAGCTCGAAAAAGTGACGCGTCGTTATGTCTCAGAATTGATTCCGTTTCTTGGTCCAGACAAAGACGTGCCAGCCCCAGATGTCGGCACCAATGCTCAAGTCATGGCATGGGTTCTCGACCAATATTCGGCCAGCGTCGGCCACATCGTTCCCGGAGTCGTAACTGGCAAGCCGATTGAATTGGGTGGCTCGCTGGGTCGCGAGTCTGCGACAGGTCGTGGCGCAGTCGAGGCTGCTGCACTTGCCGGACAGCAGATCAACTTGCCCCTCGCCGGCTCAAAAATTGCGGTTCAGGGATATGGTCAAGTTGGCGCATGGGCGGCACGGCTCGCACACGCGCAAGGTGCAAAAATTGTTGCGGTTGCCGACGTGGGCGGGGCAATTCACAACGCCGGTGGCCTTGACATCGCGGCGATCGACAACAAACTGCGTGAAGGCGCCAAAAGCGTCATTGAAACCGGAGCCGGAGAAATTGTTGGCAAGGGCATTGACGGCTCGGCAAATATCTTTTCTGTCGAATGTGACATTCTTATGCCCTGTGCATTGGGTGACGCAGTTGACGAAAGTATCGCACCAAAGATCAGAGCCAAACTCGTTGTCGAGGGCGCCAACGGGCCACTAACCCCCAAGGCCGACGAGATCTTGGCCGATCGCGGAATAATCGTCGTGCCCGATGTCTATGCCAACGCAGGTGGCGTAACTTGCAGTTATCTCGAACAGTGCCAAAACTTCGCCCACCTTAGTTGGGACGAAGAAGAGGTCAACGAAAAAGTCATTTCACTGATGCGAATTGCTTTCAAGCGACTTCACTCATTTTCAGTCGAACAAAAATTGCCATATCGACTGGCAGCCTCGGTATTAGGAATCAAAACAATTGCCGACTCGCACCGCATGCGCGGACTGCATCCATAAATATTTATTAGCCTGAGAACATGATCGTGTCGGGTGAAGCCGTCGCTGAACTCGGCTTTTATCCATACAGTGACGTCGCTTGGGCCTACGACAAACTCTGGCAATCAGTGGCGAATCGCTGTTCGTGGGTGCCGGGGAAACTAACCAGAACATCAGACCCTTCAAAACTCTGGCATAGTGACCGACTGTTTGTCAGTCAAACTTGCGGTTGGCCACTTGTTACCAAACTGGCAGGCAAAGTTCGAGTCGTCGGCGCATTTCGTCAAACAACGCCAGAGTCAGCGAGCCATTTTTACCGCAGTGTCGTGGTTGGTCGGGTCGATGGCACGCCATTTGACTTTCAAGGTTCTGTTGCGGCAGTGAATGAAATGGAAAGTCTCTCAGGTTGGGTCAGCCTTATCGCGGCAATTCATGGCCCGCAAGAGTCTTGGCGCGGAACGGTAAAGCTATCGGGCTCGCACGCTGAGAGTGTGCGCATGCTGTGTCGGGGCGAAGCCGACGTCGCGTCGATCGACAGTGTCTCGCTCGCCCATCTGCGACGCATCGATCCCGATGTGATCGGTTCTTTATTCACGATTTGCAACGGCCCGCTTGTGCCCTGCTTGCCAATCATTTGTCACATCTCAGTCAACCAAACTCAACTAAGTGAACTGCGCAGCGCCTTGGTTGCCGCCACACTAGACAAGTCAGTTTCTGATGCGATTTCGGCTCTGTTTATTGGTGGATTTGACCCACTCGATCTCGAAGACTATCTGCCGCTGTTGAATCTAAAGCCAAACTACGAAGACTGAGGCTTCTACAACTTTTTCAGAGCCTCAACGATTGCGGTTATCGCCTCGGGGTTGGCAATTGCTTCGATATTGCGCACTGCGCGACCGTTCACTGCATCAGCCACGGCGAGCTCGACAAGTTTGTTGCTACGTGTGCGCGGCAAATCATCAACTGCGATCACCACCGCAGGCACATGACGCGGGGTGCAGGCCTGGCGAATGCGCGATTTGAGATCATCAACGAGCGATCCACTCAACCCGAGATTTGACCGCAGACGAAGGGCCAAAATGATTCGAACATCGTTGTCAAAATCTTGACCAAAAACGAGACTCTCCAAAACATCGGCGTGCTGTTCGACGACACGATAGATCTCAGCCGTGCCGATTCGCACGCCTCCAGGGTTGAGCGTGGTGTCACTTCGACCATGAATTGTCATGCCGCCATGGCTCGACCACGAAGCAAAATCTCCGTGACTCCAGATGCCTTCAAATCTTTCAAAATATGCGGCCCGAAACTTTGGGCCAGGCTTCTTGGGGTCTGGCAAACCGGGTTTGCCATCACCCCAAAACCCGAGTGGCACGGATGGAAACGGCTTTCGGCAAACTAGTTCGCCCGCAATATCAAAATCTTTCTTTAATGACCTGAATTCGTGATCAACAACATCGGTATCCATGCCCAGACATGGTCGCTGAATTTCGCCTGCATAAACACTGCTGGTTGGGTCACCCCCAACAAAGCAGGCACAAAGATCCGTGCCGCCAGAGATTGATGCGAGATGAACTGTTTTGGAAACGTTTTTGTAGATCCATTCAAAACCCTCAGGAGCAAGCGGCGAACCTGTTGAGCAGATGGTTCGCAATGTTTTCAACCCATGGGTCATGATCGGCCTAATTTCAGACTTGCGTGCGGCATCGATGAACTTTGCCGAGGTGCCAAGAAGCGTCAGGCTCTCCTGATCAATCAGGTCAAAGAGTCGATCAAGTTTCGGATAACTCGGTGAGCCGTCGTAAAGCACGGCCGTGGCGCCACTAGCGAGCACCGAAACGAGCCAGTTCCACATCATCCAACCAGTCGTGGTGAAATACATGACGCGATCATCGGCTTTGATGTCGCAATGCAACTGGTGCTCTTTTAGGTGCTGAATCAATACACCACCTGTGCGATGCACTATGCACTTGGGCACGCCGGTGGTGCCAGATGAATAAAGCACATACCAAGGATGATCGAATTTGAATCGGCGTGGCGCAACGGGTGTCGAAGTGCCAGTGTTCAAGAAAGACTCATAATCAATGAGGTCTGATGAGGAAATCGACAAACTTGATGACGCTCGGGCTACCAACACGGTCGCCTTCAGCGACGGCAAACCTTTGCGAACAATGGCCAGACGTTCAAGACAATCGAATTTCTTGCCACCATATATATACGAGTCGGTAGCAATCAAAACCTTGGGTGAGATTTGACTGAATCGATCTAACACGCCCTGAGCGCCAAAATCAGGAGAGCACGAAGAAAACACCGCGCCTATTGATGCCGTTGCCAGCATCGTTTCGACTACCTCTATGGCATTTGGCAACCAGGCAACAACCCGATCACCTTGACCGACACCAAGATCTAATAGTGCACTCGCAAGACTCGCGACACGACGTCGCAATTCGTCCCACGAGCGAACCGTGCGTTGGCCCTCTTCATTGATCGCAACGAGAGCCTCGGCGGGTCCAGATCGCCGCAACAAGTTTTCGACGACGCTCAATTCAGCATCTGGGAAAAACTGCGCGGCGGTGAATTCAGCCGTGCGATCATCAGGATACTCGGGCCTGAACAGCGTTGTTTCACCTGGCTCGCCTATCACT
>CAYOVI010000120.1:0-4326 GCA_964407365.1 uncultured Ferrithrix sp. | reverse complement strand
GCAGCGTTCTTGGCCTTATTTACTAGTCAGAACACCGGTAAAAACAGTGCCGGCAGGTTTCCCCGCCGGCACTGACTACTAGAAATGTCCTTAGGCCGTCAACCCTAAGTGAGAAGCCGCTCGAGCGCTTCTTCGTTCGTTTTATCAGGGCTCCATGCCGGTTACGAATCGGCACCTCACGATTGACGAAACTCGAATACTGTCGTTAAGCCTTCTAGCCACCACCATGCAGGTATACGCGACCGATACCAAACGACAGAAAAAGATAGAACGTCACTTTTCGGCGTCGCGCTATCTTCTCATGAGATTAGCCAAATTACTTTGGCCACGTTTCGTCAAGTCAAAGTGTACCGTATGCCGGTGAGGTGGCAAATGATCGCGCGGGGGAAACGAAGAGGAATGAAGATCTAGAACTTCACCATGCATTTGCGAGGGCCGTGCACTTGACCGCCAGCCCATGTGACCGAAGAAGGGTCGACCAACTCAAACTCAGGAATGCGCGCAAGCCAAGTTTGCAATGCGACTCGCAACTCGAGTCGCGCCAAGTTGCTGCCCGCACAACGATGAATGCCCGAACCAAAAGCGACGTGACGATTGTTTTCACGGTCGAGAATAACCTCATCTGGGTTTTCGAACTGTCGCGGGTCGCGATTTGCTGCAGGAAACGCCATCAACACGCGATCGCCTGCTTTCATCGGGCAACCTTGAAACTCGATGTCGTGATCGACGATGCGCGCCATGGTCACAGGTGCATAAACTCGCAATAACTCTTCGATCGCAGTCGGCCACAAATCGGGGTTTTCGCGCAACTGCTTGCGATGCTCGGGGTGTTGGGCCATGTGCCACATGCACGAACCGATCGCCGACCATGTGGTGTCGATGCCGGCCACCAACATCAATTGGCAAACACCAAGCACATATTCGATCGGCACTTTTTTGCCCTCGACTTCGGCGTTCATCAAGTCGGTGATCAAATCATGCTCGCGAGGGTTTTTCTTGCGATCTTCGACTTGTCCGAGAAAAAATTCGACGATGCTTCTGAACGATCGCATGCGCCACTCGTTGTCGGTCATGTTTTCGAGAACGCCACGCACCCAATCGGTGAACTCAGGCTCCATTTCGAGAGGCACACCGAGCATGGTGGCAATCACCCGCACCGGAATATGTTGGGCATAGTCACCAGCCGCGTCGGCGACACCTTTGTCGATGAACTCGTCGATCAATGCATTGCACAAATCTCGCGTGCTCGTTTCATATTTTGCGACGGCCTGCGGGGCAAACACCGGCAAAATCAATCGACGATGCCAGTGATGATCTGGTGGGTCGCTGGTGATCGGTGGTGCGCCGACGGCGGCATAAGGGCCCTCGGTTCGGCCTTCGGCAGGCGGCATAACCAAAATTTGTCGCGAGGTGAACGTTTCATATTCTTGGGCGATCGCCACGACATCGTCATAACGCGTTGGCAACCACGAACCTTGATAACGATCTGTGTGGGCGATCGGGCACTTTGACTCGCGAATTTCGGTATAGCCCGGGTATGGGTTCTTGACGAATTCAGGGTCGTATATGTCGTAGTCAGTCGTTATGTCTTTGACTGGTTTTTGTGTGTTGGTCATGCTCTCTCTATTCGACAATCGAGATTGCGCGCTCGGGGCAGTTTGACTCGGCGCGACGAACCTTGGTGTGAAGCGCGACTGGAATTTCGCCGGTTATCAAAACTGTGGCGTTGCCGATTTCGTCGCTGCCGAAAACTTCTGGCGCTGCGATCGCACACATTTGGTGACCTTGGCATGAGTCATAGTCAAGCAAAACTCGCACGACTCAACATTAACCCTTCTCTCGCCTTTCGGGCGTGCCGTGCAGGTTTCTGGCAGATTGACTTCTATCAATGAGTTCGCAACCGAGTCTGCCATTGATCGACGTGGGGGCGTTGTTGTCTGGGTCGCCTGCTGAAATGAACGACTGTGCTGTGCAAATCGACAAGGCCTGTCGCGAGAGTGGATTTTTTCGAATAACTAACCACGGCGTCTCGCGAGAACTGCGAGTGCGACTCGATGAGTTGTCTCGTGAGTTTTTTGCACTCGACGAAACTGAAAAACAAAAATGTGCGATGGGTCTAGCCGGCTCGGCGTGGCGCGGTTGGTTTGGGGTTGGTGACGAGTTGACTTCGGGCGTGCCCGACCGCAAAGAGGGCTTATACATTGGCGAGCAACTGCCAGAATCAGACCCGAGAGTCGTCGCCAAAACGCCCCTGCACGGTGCGAATTTGTATCCGCAGGTGCCAAGCGAACTTGGCGATTGCGCCGATGAGTGGTTTGGGGCGATGAAAAAACTTGGTGTGGCCTTGATGCGCGGTGTCGCCCTCGGTTTGCAGATGCCAGCAGATTGGTTCGAGAAAAATATCGCCAGCGACCCGACTTGCTTGTTTCGTATTTTTCACTATCCACCCATTGATGTTGCGCGTGAACCAAAAGATGGCATCAGCAAATGGGGCGTGGCCGAACACACCGATTATGGTCTGCTGACGATTTTGGCCCAAGACGATTGTGGTGGTTTGCAGGTGCGCATGCCCGCTGAGCATGACGGTCAAGACCGTAGCGACACATGGATTGATGTGCCCGCCGAACCAGACATTTTTGTCGTCAACATCGGCGACATGCTTGATCGTTTGACTCTTGGCCGTTATCGCTCGACGCCACATCGCGTGCTAAATGCCAGTGGTCGCCAACGCATGAGTTATCCATTTTTTATCGACCCATCATGGAATGCGGTCGTCACACCGTTGCCACTCGATGGCGCACCCCCCGCCGATGACGCCACACGCCGATGGGACGGCACAAGCGTGCAAGCGTGGACAGGCACCTATGGCCAATATCTCACCGCAAAAGTTTCAAAAGTTTTTCCTGCGCTGTTCGCCTATCATTTGCCGACATGATTGAAAAAACTTCGAGGCGGTCATTTTTATCGGCAACAGTTGCGTCGTTTGCGTGGCTGATTGTTGGTGATCGCGCGTCGGCCCAGCCTGCAAATCTCGCCGGCACACCGTGCAAAGTCAAGGGCCGTGAACGCACCGTAGATGGCGTCACTTTCATTTGTCGCAATGCCAAGGGCAAATTGGTTTGGCGTCGCAAACCGGGCACCGCACAAGAAAAAATCACGACAGTGCGCGCGCTTGAAAGCGCAGATCTCGAACTCGGCAAAACAAAAGTTGTCGAGGTGCCAGCACCAAACGGTGGCACAACTGGCTTGGTGCTGACCCGCACTGAAGCCGGCATCACGGCATTGCGCGTAAATTGCACTCACGCCGGGTTTCCGGTTGCGCGCGTTGGCAAAGTGCTCGAGTGCGAATTGCACGGTTCGCAATTTGAGCCCGCGACCGGTGCGGTGGTAACGGGGCCGGCCGTGCGCCCACTAACTCGTTATGACGCGACCGAAAGCAACGGCGGCATCTACGTAACGATCACCAGCAAGTGAGCTAGCGCGCGAAACGAATCAAAAACTCGAGTTGACCGCGATCTTCAACGACAATTGCCGAGATGCTCGGGTCGGGAATCGACCAGTCGGCAAACACGATCTCGATTGAGCCATTGATTTCAATCACGTCGTCGACCAGGCGCGCAATGAGAGAAACGGCGATGTCTCTTGTGACACCGCGCAAAGTGAGGGTGCCTGTTGTGTTGACGGTGATTTCACCGCCAGCGAGCGCTTCTGGGGTGAGAGCGATTGGCTCTTTCAACGCAAAAGTTGCCGTCGGAAAAGTTTTCGTGTCGAGAATGCGCGTGTTGACCTGACGATCGCGGCGTGTGCTGTCACTTTTTAGCGTTGTCATATCTACGGTGAACTCGGCTTTTGTGACCGACTCACCGACAATCGTTAAAGAACCGTTGATCGCCGAAGTGCGACCGACACCTTCGGTGCTTTGGCCGACAATCACCTCTTTGACGCGATAACCCACGACCGACTCGCCAATGACTGCCCACTGGCCGTCTGTTGCACTCGTGTCTGCAAGAGTCGTCGAGGTCGACACTTGAATTGGCGCGATGGTCGAAGTGGTCGCAGGCTCAAGAGTCAATGCATCTGGTGCTTGGTCTTTGATCAAGTTGATATAAACCCACGGGCCAGCAACAGCCCCGACGGCGACCACCGCGATGACGGCCAAAGCCCGGCGAACCAACTTTTTCATGAACTAGAAATGGTTGATTTTTTGCGGCGCAGATTGCGCATCGCAAGCGACAAAACGACGACACCGGTCAACAGGGTCGATAATGCCTGCACCGTCGAATTATCAGAGATGTCTGAGGCCAACCTGACCTCGGCGAAAACAAC
>CAYOVI010000119.1:0-4357 GCA_964407365.1 uncultured Ferrithrix sp. | reverse complement strand
AAATAGTCGAGGCCGACGTCCAACAAGAAACCCAGCCGTGCGTTGATCTCTTTTGTGATTCGCTCGGCGATCATTGAGTCACGGTCTGACAGCTCGAGATTCGCCAAAAACTTCGCTGATTCGCCAATCGACAAGTCGCAGACTTCTGAAATATGTTTTCCTTCGACTAACACCGCTAAAGACTCGGGCTTTAGTCGAGCGCCATCGCATGACGGGCATGGCACCTCGCGCATGTATCCCTCAAATTGTTCGCGAGCATTGTCGCTTTCTGCACTTTCGTGACGACGTTTGATCCAAGGGATCACTCCCTCGTAAGAGGTGCTGTATTCGCGAGTTCGACCATAACGGTTGCGATATTTGACCATCATGTTGTCGTCGACGCCATTCATCACGATCTTTTGGGCCTTTGCCGAAAGTTTCGACCATTTTTTGTCTAGATCAATGTCAAAGCGATCGGCTACGGCTTCGAGCATCCGAGTGAAATATTGCGTGTGCGCCGATCGCCAAGGCGCGATGGCACCCTCGTTGATGCTCAAATTTGAATCGGGCACGACGAGGTCGACATCGACTTCGTATTTGGTGCCAAGACCAAGACAGTTCTCGCATGCTCCAAATGGTGAATTGAACGAGAAGTTTCTGGGCGCAAGCTCTTCGTAACTGGCGCCACATTTTCCGCACGCCAGGTGCTGACTGAAAGTTATCGGCTCTTGCCCGTCTACAAGTTCTATCTCGGCCACACCATTTGCCAAGCGCAAAGCCGTTTCAAGTGAGTCGGTCAAACGCCGCACGATGCCGTCACGCCGCACGAGTCGATCTACGACGATGTCAATTTGATGCTGTTCATACTTTGCCAGACGAGTCGTCTTTTTCAAGAACTCGGCAATTTCGACGACATCTCCGTCGACTCTTGCACGCGAGAAGCCCTGCGAAGCGAGTTCTTGTAACAAGGTGTCATACTCGCCCTTTCTGCCGCGAACCACTGGAGCCAAAATCTGAAAACGCGTGCCCTCATCAAACTTCATTATTCGATCCACGATTTGCTGTGGAGTCTGTCGCGAAAGCCGCGTCATGTCTTTCGAGCAATGCTGCACGCCGATGCGGGCATAGAGCAAACGCAAATAGTCATAGACCTCGGTGATCGTGCCGACGGTCGAACGCGGGTTGCGCGAAGAAGATTTTTGATCAATCGAAATTGCTGGCGATAAACCGTCAATGAGATCAACATCGGGCTTGTCCATTTGACCGAGAAACTGCCGCGCATATGAACTCAGCGACTCGACGTAGCGGCGTTGGCCCTCGGCATAAATCGTGTCAAAAGCGAGACTTGATTTGCCCGAACCTGACAGCCCAGTCAGAACGATGAGCTTGTCGCGCGGCAATTCGACGCTGATGTTCTTGAGATTGTGTTCTCGAGCGCCCCGTACAACTATCTGATTTGCCATCACAGGCAGGCTACAAAGTGTTAGTGGGCGTCCCGTAACTCGCGACGCAATTCCTTTATTTCATCCCTGAGACGTGCGGCATACTCGAAACGCAATTCTTCGGCGGCAGAGTTCATCTCTTCTTCTAGGGTCATGATAAGACGCGCCAACTCGCTCTCAGGCAGTGCCCGAAGTTCTCTTACAACCTTGTCGCGCTCATGATCTTTGCGCTTGAGTTTTCCTGGCAAAGGTGCGGTGTTGCTTGGTCTCAAAACCGAAAGAATGTCGCCGACGGCTTTGCGCACCGTCTGCGGGTCGATGCCGTGTGCTTGGTTGTAGGCGATCTGCAGGCTTCTGCGACGAGAAGTCTCTGAAATCGCATATTCCATCGCGGCGGTGCGGTTATCGGCATACATGACAACTTGGCCGTCGACGTTGCGAGCAGCGCGACCAATCATTTGAATTAGCGAGGTCTGGCTTCTCAAAAACCCCTGTTTGTCGGCATCCAAGATGGCCACGAGAGAAACCTCTGGCAGGTCGAGACCCTCGCGCAACAAATTTATTCCAACCAACACGTCGAACTCGCCAAGGCGCAATGCTCGAAGAATTTCAATTCGTTCGATCGTGTCGATGTTCGAGTGAAGATATCTGACCCGCAAACCTTGCTCGATCAAATACTCAGAGAGGTCTTCTGACATCTTCTTGGTTAGGGTCGTCACCAAAGTTCTGTCGCCTTGTGAAGTCTTGGTTTTGATCATCTCAATCAAGTCGTCTATCTGACCCTTGGTGGGGCGAATAATCACCTCAGGGTCGACCAAACCAGTGGGTCGCACGATCTGCTCTACGACTTGATCGCTCAATTCAATTTCAAATTTGGCAGGTGTGGCAGAAAGAAATATGCACTGATTGATGCGCTCCATGGTTTCTTCGAACCTGAGAGGGCGATTGTCCATCGCCGAAGGCAGTCGAAACCCGTGATCGACCAAGTTTTGTTTTCGACTTCTGTCGCCAGCAAACTGACCGTGAAGTTGTGGCACAGCGACATGGCTTTCGTCGATGACTATCAGATAGTCCTTGGGAAAATAGTCGAGAAGGGTAAAAGGTGGTTCACCTGGCTGTCGTCCGTCGATATGCATCGAATAATTTTCGATGCCGTTGCAGTAACCGACCTCTTTCATCATCTCGAGATCGAACATCGTGCGCATGCGAATTCTTTGCGCTTCAAGCAACTTGTTCTGAGATTCAAAAATCTTTATCTGTGAAAGCATCTCTTGTTCGATGTCGTGCATAGCCCTGTTCATTCGTTCTTCGCCAGCCACATAGTGCGTCGCCGGAAAAATGACGATCTCGCTGCATTCGCGCAAGGTTTCGCCGGTCAGCGGGTCGACCACCGTTATACGTTCGACGGTGTCACCGAACATTTCAATTCTTGTCACACTCTCTTCATAGGCGGGATGCACTTCAATCGTGTCGCCTCTAACTCGAAAATTTCCGCGACCCAAAGTCATGTCGTTGCGGTCATACTGCAAGTCGACGAGTCTCGACAAAATGCTGCGCTGGTCATAGTCGACCCCGGTGTGAAGTTCGAGCAAATTGCCTCGATATTCTTCGGGGTCACCCATTCCGTAGATGCAACTCACCGAGGCGACCACTATCGTGTCGCGTCTGGTCAACAGTGCCGCGGTCGCAGAATGTCTGAGTCGATCTATTTCGTCGTTGATCGATGAATCTTTCTCGATAAAAGTGTCGCTTGAAGCGATATATGCCTCGGGCTGGTAATAGTCGTAATAGCTCACGAAATATTCGACGCGATTGCTCGGAAAAAACTCCCGCATCTCTTGAGCCAACTGAGCGGCCAACGATTTGTTAGGGGCCAAGATCAAGGTTGGTCGTTGAACTTGTTCGATTGTCCACGCAATTGTGGCGGACTTGCCAGAACCAGTGATGCCCAAGAGCGTTTGAAAGCGATCGCCTCGATTCACACCTTGGGCTAGCTTTGCAATCGCATCTGGCTGATCACCTGCGGGTTTAAAAGGCGATTCGACGACGAACTTACGATCGGTCATTTAAGCGACATGATCCACGACCAAGCGTCGTCTACTCTTCGAGCAAGTTGGTTTCTGTCGCCCGAGTTGTCAATTACAAAGTCGGCCAAAGCAAGTCTTTGCTCGCGTGTCGCCTGCGCAGCAATTCGGGCACGGGCATCTTGGCTTTGCATGTTTCTCTGAGCGACCAACCTACTAACGGCGATATCGGTGTCTAGATCCACAACTAAAACTCCGTCGAGACCCTCGCGCGGGTTTTCAACCAATAACGGAATGTCCAAAATGACAACTTTTTGGGTATTTCTCAATGACTCGATGCGCTCGTTCATAACCCTGCGCACGATTGGGTGAGTCAGTTCGTTAAGCGCCTTGAGCTTAGAAGGGTCGCCAAAAACCTTCGCGGCTAGGGCTGCGCGATCGAGCGATTTGTCTGGGGCGACTATTTCGTTGCCAAAAGTTTCGACTATTTTGTCGTAGATCTCGGCTCCGGGAATTTGAAGCTCGCGAACGATCAAGTCGGCATCCACCAATTCGGCGCCACGAGCCACGAGCATACGTGCGACTTCTGATTTGCCAGAGCCAATACCGCCGGTGAGCCCTATGAGAATCATCAGATACTCACCGTATCCACTTTGAGATTTCTAATCAGCCAGAGCTGAGCTATTCGGTCGCCTTTGGTGCTTCTGCTGGTGAGGCGTTCGGGTCGAAGAACTCTGCCCATGCCGATTCGCGAGTCGAGTCATCACCGCTCACCCAGTTGCCTTGCTCATCAGTTTGAAACTGAGCCCGATACTCTTCGGCCAACTCGCCACCTTCGGCGGCCTGTTTTATAGAAAGGCTGATGCGACGGCGCGCCAAATCTAGATCGATGATCTTCACCCAAAGCTCTTC
>CAYOVI010000118.1:0-4366 GCA_964407365.1 uncultured Ferrithrix sp. | reverse complement strand
AGGCAGAGTTGCCCGGGTTCGACAAGATTCCGTTTTTGTCGAAAGAAGTTTGGCTTGATGACTCGCGACCTGGGCGAGTGACGGTTGTCTTCGTGTGGGAGTCGCTCGAAGCATGGATGCGAGTTGGCTCGCCAGAAATTCAGAGCCGGCTGCAGGCCGAATTTGACGCGAAGTTCAAGCACCCAGTGAAACTGGTCGAGGCGTGGCATGAAGACACAAACTTTGGCATTCATCGATGGAGTCGATTCGAGAGGTGACCAAAAGGTTTTTTGCTTTTGTGGCACTGGCGAGCACTGTTGTCGTGCTTGGTGCGTGCAGCGTGCAAAACCAAGCGGTTGATGTTGCCGAAGTTGTGTCGTCGAAAACGATCGATGAATATGTTGTCGAGGCGGGCGCCGAACTTGCTGGCGCAAACCTCGCTGGTGCTGATCTTTCGGGTTTATATTTAGTCGGCATTAATTTGGCGGGCGCCGAACTAACGGGTGCAAATTTGTCGGGTGCCGACCTTTCGGGGGCAAATTTGCTCGATGCGAACCTTTACCAGGCCAACTTGAGTGGGGCGAATTTAAACATTGCAAATTTGCATCGCGCCGATTTGGTCGACGCCGACATGTCTGGCGCCGATCTGACAGGTGCCGATTTGTCTGGCACGTTTTTGTTGAACACCAATTTGCAAAACGCCAACTTGACGGGCGCCGACTTGTCGCGCTCGAACCGCACGACCGCAGATTTCACGGGGGCAACGATGCCCGACGGCACGAAGCATTCGCAACCAACTGATTGATGCGCTGGGTGCTGAGACGAGGTGTCGTTAGAAAACGGCTATTTATTTTTGTTTGAGTTTTGACGACAGCGGTCGCTGCAATAGCGAACATTTTGCCAATTGCGGGCCCACTTTTTGCGCCACTCGAACGACTTGGCGCATGTTGCACAAATTTTTGGGGCGAAACCGTTTTTGGTTTGCGCTACTCGCTTTGCACCAGGCACGACGCCAAGATTACTAGTGAGACTCGGGCTAGAGTCTTGAGCAACCAGAGGCCAAATTGACGAAAGGAAATCAAAATGGGCACATGTGGATGCGGATATTCGACCGATGAACAAAAAAATTGCAACGGCACCCACAAAGTTGTGGCGGCGGTGAAGGCCGACATTGCTGCGGCGCTTGCGGCAAAAGGTCAAGCCGAAGCAGCCGAATTTGTAAAGACTTTTAAAAAAGAAAAATAGTTTGGTGACGGCTAGTTTTGCCAGGCAAGTCGCCACTGGCTGTTGCGGCGACAGATGACGCGTGAACTTGGTGGCAAGCATGTGGTTGTCGTTGGTGCAACCGGCGTGCTTGGCGCACGAATTGCAGCACACTTGTCGGCAAATGGCGCGCGGGTGTCGGCGATTGTGCGCGATCACACACGCCTTGATGGCGCGAGCGTTTTTCAATATGCGCTGGCCGATGTAACTGACACGGCCGCGATGCGTTTGGCATTTGCATCGGTTGGGTCTGTTGGGCAAATTGACGGTGTGGTGAACGCAACTGGCGTCGTGGCTTTTGGTGGCATTGACGAGCTCGACGATGCGACGCTTGCGCAGTTGTTTGCGGTGAATGCGATGGCGCCGATGGTGATGTTGCGCGAGAGTGCGCCACTGATTGCCGAGGGCGGCTTTTTTGTGAATATTTCTGGTGTGGTGGCGACACAACCCGTTGCTGGCATGGCTGCATATAGCGCCTCAAAAGCCGCGGCGTGGGCGGCGATGGCTGCAGTTGGGCGTGAATTGCGCCGTCGGCAAATCGATGTGATCGATGCGCGACCGCCACACACTGAAACCGGTTTGGCGTCGCGCGCGATTGCTGGCGTTGCACCAAAGATGCCAGTTGGCTTGACACCCGACGCAGTTGCGGCGCGAATTGTGGCGGCAATTGTTGCTGGCGAACGAGATTTGCCCGTTGAGGCTTTTGCATCTCAATAGATAGTAAGTTGAGTAGGTGATCGATAGTCGCGCGTTGAAAATTTGTTGTGCATTGTTGGGCGCAAGTTTGTTGACACTGTTGGCACCCGTCGAATTTTCGGTCGCAAAAATGCAAGCCACACAAAACGTTGCGAGCGCGAGTGCTGCGCCATGTTCGAGCGACGGCACTGGTTGTCGCGTTGGCTCGATCGGCCCTGGCGGCGGAATAATTTTTTATGACGCTGGTTCGATGCAGTGGTGGGGGCGGTTTCTCGAGGCCCAGACGACATCTGTGCCAGCCGCGGGAATTTGGGGAAGCGGCGTGGGAAATCCGCGAGTGGCGACCAAAGAGATGGGAATGGGCAGAGCAAACAGCAAACAAATGTCGCTCATTTCTGACTCTGTATACACGCGTCTGAGTTCTTATTTTGGGGTTGGCGAAGGTGCGTTTTACTTGCCCTCAAAAGATGAACTCGATGCGCTTTATAACTATTGGAAAACTTCTGGCGACGCACGCTTGAAATATGCCCAAGCACCGATGTGGACATCGTCAGAGGCGAGCGCGGCCTTTGTCTGGTATCAATTGTTTCAAGATGGCACGCAGTTCACCGATGCCAACGGCATTATTCGTGGGCTTAAAACAAACAAAGATTATTTGAAGAGCCCAGAGCACACTGGTTCGAACTTTAAGCCAACAGACTTTCAAGTAATTGGCGTGCGGGCATTGCCTGCAAATGACACTTGGGGAATAGTTGGCGATCGATTCGTTCATGCGACAACGAATAACCCGCAATGCAGCAATGGCGGCGCGAATACTTTTTGCAGAGTTGGCGACATCGGCCCGGGCGGTGGAATTGTTTTTTATGACGCAGGCAAAGACGAATATTGGGGTCGCTATCTCGAGATGGCACCCAAGTCGTGCGAAGGTGAGCGATTGCCATGGCGCCCTGTCGGAAATGTAAAAATTATTTACGCAGGTTCGGGTTCACAAAGTGCCGCCGAACTGCGCGTGTTGGCCAAAGGTCTTGGCATGGGCAAAGTCAACACGCGAGTGATCACATTGGCGTTGGGTGCCGGAGTGAAGCCTTATGCGGCAAAATTCGCTGAAGACTCAACCTGTGGCGGCAAAGACGATTGGTTTTTGCCATCGAAAGATGAACTTGACATTGCGTTCAATCGTCTCGCGCAAAATAGAGTCGCGGGCAACGACACTCCAATTGGTGGTTTCAACAAAGGTTTTTATTGGACGTCGACTGACTATAACAACTCAACTGCATGGACTCAATATTTCATGGACGGACAACAGTTTGATCGTGTGCAAACCATAGACGGAAACAAAAATCCACCGACGCCGTTTAGAGTGCGACCAATTCGAGCATTTGGAACCAACAACGTCGTGCTCGCTTGCAAAGATGGTGGCCCGTGCAAAATTGGCGACACTGGCCCTGGTGGTGGCACGGTGTTCTATGTCGCGCCAGATTTGCTGATTGCAAATGGAATGGAATGGAAATATTTAGAGGTTCAAAAATATCCATCATTTGCCGCAGACCTATGCAGTCAGAACACCAAAATGTTCAAGACTGGTTCGGGCTTTGGTGATGGCCGCCGAAATAGCGAGAAAATTCTGTCAGGTTGCATTGAAAATCTTCGAATGATCGAGCCCAAAAATTCTTGGTATTTACCATCGATAAGCGAGTTAGATCGTGCATTGGCGCAACTGGGCAACCCCACGGGTAATTTTTGGACTTCGAACCTAATTGACGGGAGATTCGGTTTTCTGGTTAAGTGCCAAGACAAGGTTTGTCTACAGTTTATAGAGAGGCGCATTGCACCAAATTTCTGGCTGGCCGTAAGGGCGTTTAAATAAACAATCAACAGTCGCGTTGAAAAGTGGCTGAAACCCTAGAGTAGGCCCTGGTCGAGGCGCTCGAGAATTTGTTTGGCAGTTTTTCGCACGTCGGTGATATCTGAAAGTTTTTGAGCGGCGCGCACCTGACGGGCGATGCGCGGATTTTTCACGAAAGTTGTTTCGTGGCGCATGTGGAAGTCCCAATATAAATTCGTGAACGGGCAGGCGTCGTCGCCGGTGCGTTTTTTGCGGTCGTATGCGCAGCCCTCGCAATGATTGCTCATGCGATCGATGTAAGCGCCACCGCTGGCATAGGGCTTGGTCGCGAGTTGACCGCCGTCGGCATAAAGCGACATGCCAAGAACATTGGGCACCATGACCCACTCGTGGGCGTCGATATAGCTATTCCACATCCAGGCGGTGAATTGTTGCGGGTCAGTGCCCGAGATGAGCGCGAAATTGCCGAGCACCATCAGACGTTCGATGTGGTGCGAATAGGCGCGGTCGTTGATGCCATTTAGAACTGTTGCGACACATTTCATTTTTGTTTTCGTCGGGTCGGTGAACAGCGGCGCGAGC
>CAYOVI010000117.1:0-4474 GCA_964407365.1 uncultured Ferrithrix sp. | reverse complement strand
CAAAAGAGATCAACGCACGGCTGGGTTTCTTGTTGGACGTCGGCCTCGACTATTTAACTCTCTCTCGCGCCGCTGCGACTTTGGCTGGTGGCGAGGCCCAGAGAATCAGATTGGCGAGCCAGATTGGTTCGGGTCTAGTCGGCACGCTTTATGTGTTGGATGAGCCCAGCATTGGCTTGCACCAGCGAGACAATCATCGCCTGATCGAGACACTTCAGCGTCTGCGTGATCTCGGCAACACAGTAATCGTCGTCGAACACGACGAAGACACCATTCGTTCGAGTGATTGGTTAGTAGACATCGGACCTGGAGCTGGCGAACACGGCGGTCAAGTCGTCTACAGCGGACCAGTTAAGGGGATATTGAAGGTCAAAAACTCGATGACCGGTCAATATCTTGCCGGTGAGCGAAGCATCGAAGTGCCATCAATGCGTCGCAAGCCTGGCAAAGACTCTTTGACCATCAGAGGCGCTCGTGAACATAACCTCAAAAACTTGAACGTCAAGATTCCGCTTGGTTGCTTTGTGGCAGTCACAGGTGTTTCAGGCAGCGGAAAAAGCACTTTGATTCGCGACATTCTCTTGCCATCGCTGATGCAAAAAATTTATAAATCTAAAGATGCTCCGGGTAGACACACCGGCGTCGACGGTGTGATGCATCTCGACAAGGTCATCGACATGGATCAATCACCGATTGGGCGAACGCCTCGATCTAATCCGGCGACTTACACCGGCGTGTTCGACGACATTCGCAAACTTTTCGCCTCGACACCAGAAGCAAAAGTTCGTGGTTATCAACCTGGAAGATTCAGTTTCAACGTGCCAGGAGGGCGATGTGAGGCGTGTTCTGGCGATGGAACTATCAAAATTGAAATGCACTTTTTGCCAGATGTGTATGTGCCTTGCGAGGTGTGCAAAGGTGCTCGTTATAACCGTGACACGCTCGATATCACCTTCAAAGGCAAAAATATTGCCGAAATTTTGGACATGCCGATTGGTGATGCCGTCGAATTTTTCGCCAATCAGCCACGAATTGCTCGCCATATGCAAACGTTCGTAGATGTTGGTCTGGCGTATGTTCGCCTTGGTCAATCAGCTCCGACGCTTTCGGGTGGCGAAGCTCAGCGAGTGAAACTTGCAAGCGAACTTTCTAAGCGCAGCACGGGTCGAACAATATATTTGCTCGATGAACCAACTACAGGTCTGCACTTCGAAGACGTTAGACGTCTTTTGATTGTGTTGGGGCGCTTGGTCGAATCGGGCAACACTGTCTTGGTGATCGAACATAATTTGGATGTGATCAAATCCGCCGATTGGGTAATAGATCTAGGCCCCGAAGGGGGAAGCGGCGGTGGGTTGATAGTCGCCGAAGGGTCACCCGAGACGGTTGCAAAAGTTGTCGGTTCTCACACGGGTCGTTATCTCAAACAAATTTTAAAGAAGTAAAGCAAAAAAATGCAAAAGCCATCTGGTGTGATACCCGAATCGCCAGGTTCTTATCAGTTTAAAGACGCTGCAGGACGAGTGATTTACGTCGGCAAAGCCAACAATCTGCGAGCACGCATCAACAGTTATTTCGTGAAAGCCGACAATCTGCACCCAAGAACCAACAACATGGTTGCTGCAGCCAATTCTGTGGAATGGATCGAGGTACGCAACGAAATCGAGGCCTTGATACTCGAACACAGTTTGATAAATCGCTATTCACCTCGGTTCAACATAAGACTTCGCGACGACAAGAGCTATCCGTTTTTGGCAGTGACAATCGACGAGCAATGGCCCCGCGCCATGGTGATGCGCGGTCGCAAGCGGAAAGGCACGCGCTATTTTGGCCCTTATCCGCACTCGTGGGCGATTCATGAGACCCTAGATTTGCTTCTCAAGACCTTTCCGATCAGAACTTGCTCTCCAGCGACTTTTAAGCAACACGAGAGGCTAGAAAGACCGTGCCTGCTTTATCACATCGAAAAATGTTCGGGGCCGTGCGTGGGTGCCGTGAAGCCAGACAATTATTCTGAGTTGGTTGCCGATTTTTTGCAGGTGATGGATGGCGAAAGCGATGCGGTCGTTTCAAAGCTTGAAATCCAGATGTCTGAGTCTTCTTCGTCTCAAGAATTTGAGCGAGCTGCAAAATATCGGGACCAACTCGAGGCGATCAAACTTGCCCTAGAGCGCCAACAAATGGTTGGCGAGCGAGATGAAGATCTAGACATGATCGGCATCGCTGAAGACGAATTTGAAGCCGCAGTCCAAATTTTCTATGTGCGCAAAGGTCGGGTAGTCGGTCGCAAGGGTTTCATTGTCGACAAAGTTGAAGATGTCACGAGTGCTGGTCTTGCGGCTCTTGTAGTCGAGCGACTCTACGATGAGTCCGCGATTTTGGGTCTGCCTAAGATCGTGGCTCTGCCATATGAGCCCGAGCGGAAAGAAACACTTGAGCAGTGGCTTTCTGCAAATCGGCAATCAAAAGTAGAAATACGCGTGCCCCAGCGTGGCGATAAACGAGAGCTTCACGAACTTGTCACTCAGAATGCAAAACAAGAATTGAATAGGCATCGACTTCGTCGTGCTTCTGACCACTCTGCTCGGTCACGTGCCTTGACCGAGTTGCAAGATTTGCTCGGGCTACCCGAGGCACCTTTGCGAATTGAGTGCTACGACATGGCCCATTTACAAGGAACTGACTATGTGGGTTCAATGGTTGTGCTCGAAGATGGGTTGCCGTTGAAACGCGATTATCGGCGTTTCAAAATTAAAAGTGGGCAGGGCAACGACGACTATGCGGCTATGCGCGAGGTATTGACTCGTCGTTTGTCGGCATATTTGAAAGAGCGCGATCAACCCATCAATGAGCGAGGCGATCGACCTGGAAAGTTCTCTTATGCACCCCAATTGCTTTTGGTTGACGGTGGCAAGGGTCAACTTGGCGTTGCCGAAGAGGTCGTTCGCGAACTTGGGTTAGAACACGAGATTCCAGTGGCGTCCTTGGCCAAGCGGCTTGAAGAAGTCTTCATACCGACAAAGAGCGAGCCCGTCGAGATTCCTCGCGGCAGCGATGCGCTGTTCATGTTGCAAGTGATCCGCGACGAAGCGCATCGTTTCGCAAACCGCTTTCATCGCGAACTGCGCGACAAACGCATGACAAAAAGCGAACTCGACGACATAGTCGGACTTGGTCCGGCTCGTGCCAAAAAGTTACTGGCAGCTTTTGGCAGCGTAAAGAGAGTCAAAAATGCATCCAGAGAAGAGTTGGCCGAACTCAAGTGGTTGCCAAAAAGCACAGCTGATGCCCTTTACACCCACTTTCATAAATTGGCCGACAACCAGCCCTAGATAGCCTGAGAACCAATGGCCGATATCTTGCTCATCGCAGGGCTCTCTGGTGCCGGGCGTTCGCAGGCCGCCGACGATCTCGAAGATCTGGGTTGGTTCGTCGTCGACAACATGCCAACTGAGTTAATCGACAAGGTTGTTGAAATAGCCGCAGCAGGCGAGGCGCTTTCGAAACTCGCCTTGGTTGTTGGCACACCCACGGCACAACTTGGCGTCATTGATGTTTTGAAAAGACTGCGAACTACTGGGCATCGAGTGCGAATGCTGTTTCTCGATGCCACAAACGTCGAGCTGGTCAAGCGCTACGGTGCGACCCGTCGCAAACATCCATTAGCCGAGGGTAAATCTGGCGTCGAAGAGGCGATAAACAAAGAGCGTTCGATGCTTGAACCCGTCAAAGCCGAAGCCGACCTGGTAATCGACACCACAAATTTGACGGTCCACCAATTGAAGATTCAGCTCAGCGAACTGTTTGCGCAAGATGGCAAGCAAGATTCGATGCAGGTCTCAATAGTCTCATTTGGATTCAAGCATGGTTTACCTCTCGACGTCGACTTGGTGTTTGACGTTAGGTTCTTGCCCAATCCACATTGGGACGAAAATCTGCGACCACATACTGGTCTTGACGAGCCGGTTCAAGACTTCGTCATGTCGCAAGATCTGTCGCGAAAGTTTTTGAACCAGCTTGAACAAATGATGAACCTACTCTTGCCGGCATATAGAGCCGAGGGAAAGAGTTATCTGACCATCGCTATTGGTTGCACCGGTGGCAAGCATCGCTCGGTGGTCATCGCTGAGCAAATAAAGAACTGGTTGTTGAGCGACGGTCACAATCCACGAGTGACGCATCGCGACATTTCTCGCTAAAACTGTCAACTGACTAAGATTTGTCACATGACAATTCGGGTAGGTATCAACGGTTTTGGCCGCATCGGTAGAAATTTTTATCGCGCCGTAAAGATGTCTGGCGCTGACATTGAAATAGTTGCCGTCAACGACTTGGGTGCAGTCAAGACGATGGCTCATCTGCTGAAATATGACTCTGTGCTCGGTGTTTTACCGAATGAAATTAAGCCAATTGACGATGGCATCAGCATTGACTCGAAGGTATTGCGTGTCTTGTCGAAGCGCGACCCAAAAGA
>CAYOVI010000116.1:0-4492 GCA_964407365.1 uncultured Ferrithrix sp. | reverse complement strand
TCAGGTTTTCAATTACCGTCCAAAGACCTGAAATGCGATCGATTCTTTTTGCTGAATCTTCCTTTGAAGGGTGAGTAGATCTGTCATATCGCCATTGCCACGAACCATCTTCGAGCTGTTTGGCATTGTGCAATATCCCGCGACGCAATGAACTTTCACTGCGAGTCGGATTATGTTCGATGGTGCGCTTCAATAGGTCTTCAAAACTCGCAAAACTCTGCGGACCATTAACAAAATCGGTGATTGCTTTTGATTTTTCCGCGTTGACACCAGGTGTTATGTCAACAACCACGATTCGCGATGCCAAATCTGGTCGCACGCCTGCCAAAGCGATCGTGGTCAAGCCACCTAGCGACATGCCGACGATCAATTTTGCTTTTGGCGCCCAAGTTTCGATGGCTGGGGTGATGTCTCCTGCCAGGACGCTTGGCTCGTAGTTGCCATCTTTGCGCCACGATGAGTGGCCGTGACCAGGCATATCTATCGCAACCGCCGAAACTCCCATCGCCAAGATCACGGTGTCCCAAGTGTGGGCATTTTGTGCACTTCCGTGCACGAAAAAAATCTCAGGCTCTGTGTCACCCCACTTCAGAGCGCTAAGGGTGCGACCGTCATCAAGTTGCATTGCAATTCGCGAGACGCTGGGCATCTTTTGAATCGATAGACCGTATTCAGAAACATTCTCGCCAAACATCGAGAACTCGTCGTATTTGATCATGGCGCACTCGTGCTTGTGAGCATCGGTTGAGTTGTAGTTGTGGTCGGCACAGTCACAACAGTAGTCACGCTTGAAGTAGGCGAAACCGTCGTGACGATCGTTGGCAACGTGGTCTCGGTGGCGATCGTCGTGTAATTCGGGTCTGGCTTATCGAACGGCGGTATTGGTGAACCATACTCTTCTGGTTCTTTTATGCCGTCAAAAACGTAGACACGGTCGCCGTATGCCACAAGAGCCGGAAAGTATCTGGCAACCGACATCGGAATTCGGACACAACCATGCGACGCCGGCTTCAACGGCACGAGAATTGCGCCGTGTACGGCGATGTTGTAATTGAAATAAACGGGGTTGTAGAGCGAACCTAGTTTTGTTTCGCGCATGCCGGTGCGACGATTATAAAAATAAAAAATTCCCGCCGGAGTTATCGCCTCTCCGCAAATGCCGATTTTGATCTGCTCTTGGGTCTTATTGCCCTCTTCGCCCGGGTCGATTTTCACCTCTTCGCACCACGGCACTCCTGTGCCGCTGGAAATATGGGTGATCAAAACAGGTTCTTCTTTTTTGAAGACGATCAACACTTGCTCGGGCAGATAAATTTCGACATGACTCGGTGAATCGGCGATGCGCCTCGGCTTGATTTTCAGATTAGATTGCATGATCGACCAGGTCGAAGGCGTCACCACCCCGGTTGCCCTTTCGCGAGGCACGCTCATCACCAGTTTTTCGAAAGCCCACATCGCCTGCACGGTGTTTTGACCGAACTCGCCGTCGATCGGACCTGGATCAAATCGCAAGTCTTTGAGCCGCTGCTGCAGGCGCAAAACGTCATCGCCTTTCATGCCGAGTTCAAGGGTGCGCTCGAGGGGCACGGTGATCAAGGGCGCCGAAGTGGTTTCAACAATTACGTCTGGGTTGGAACTCTCACTTGACGAATTTTCTGACGAACCAGACAGCACACCAAATGCCACCACGGTCACCAAAACGGCAAAGGCGACAAGTGCAAATCGCCACCGATCAAGCACCGAGGCGATGCGAGGCAACGCGTCTGGCTCAGCACCGCCGAATTCGCCTGGCAACTCGTCAGGAAAGTTCATGGTTCAAATCAGTTGGCCGAATTGCATTCAACTTTTTTCGCAATCTGAAAGCCTCGCGCAAAATTTTTGCAATGACTGAAGGCGAACTCAAAGTCGACACACCCCTAGTGCGCGGAAAGTAGTCGACACCAAATTGAACAACATTCAAGTTCAGTTTCTTGGCGCTCACGATCAACTCAGCGTCGATGAACGACCCTTCGCTTTCAAGTTTGATGCGATCAAACACCGACTTCCTGCAAAGTTTGAACGCAAAATTAATGTCCCTAAATCGCACTCCAAACAACACCCGAACCATCAGGTTGTAAAACACCGAGTAAACCACACGCACATAGCCCTCGCCGGTTCGATCAAATCGGTAGGCACTCACGATGTCGGCTTCATATTGGCCCATCAATCGAATTGCGTTGTGCACCTCACGCATGTCAAATGGCAAGTCTGCATCCGTGTAAAGAATGATGTCACCCGTAGACGCACCGAACCCAGACTTGATCGACCCGCCAAGTTTGCGATTAGTCGGGTGATGAACAACTTTTATTCGACTGTCTTGTTGGGCGGCTGCATCTGCGAGTTGGGGTGTCGAGTCAGTCGAAGCATCATCGATGATTACCAGTTCATAGTCGGCGATTTTTCGAGATTCTTGCAGCTCTTCACACAACTCTCGGGCAGCGTTCAATGCCCGCTGAAAATATTGTTCTTCGTTCCACATCGGAAAAAACACGCTCAATTTGGCGAATTTCGACTGAACCATAATGCTTTCAGGCTATTGTCAGTGTTGCTATGTCGGCTCTTCCCCCACCTATTGAAAATCAAACTCTGGTCGCAGGCTCGCTGACCAAGTCGTGGACAATTGCTCTCGTGGTCACGCACATTTTGATCGCCGGCTCGCTAATTTCTCTGGCGATTTCTGCCTACACGGTTGGCAAACCAACATGGTGGCTATCCGATCGAGCAAACGGTTTGATGGCAATTCTCGTGATCGTTCCATTTTTGGCTCCGGCCACGGTGATCATCACCGCGTTGCGCGCCTCACGATTCGTCGCGCTAGCAGGTTTGGCGGCAACCGCACTCTTGGCCTTGACGAGCATCGTTGATATTTCCCGATCGCCAGGCATCGCTCTAGGCGAGGCGATTCTTGCTGGCTGCACTGCACTAACAACAATTGCCACAATCGCCGGACGGCGAAGGTCAGTTGTATCTGGGTTATAAAACCCTCTCGGTTTCGATGCTTTGCGTTCTGTACCGTTGAGTCGTGGCAAAAAACAAATTTGATACCCCGCCATCGGGTTCGACCAACGCGACAACAAAGGTGTTGACCTCTCTACCGGTTGGTCAGCGGGTTGGCATAGCGTTTTCAGGTGGTCTAGACACTTCGGCCGCAGTCGCCTGGATGCGCGAGCGGGGCGCCATGCCCTATGCCTACACCGCCGATATCGGGCAGCCCGACGAGCGCGACCTTGATTCAATTCGGCTGCGTGCAAAAACCTATGGTGCCCTCGAGGCAAGGCTCGTAGATTGTCGCGAACTTTTGGTGCAAGAAGGTCTCATCGCCTTGCAATGCGGTGCTTTTCATATAACCACGGCTGGCAAAACCTATTTCAACACAACACCTCTTGGTCGCGCAGTCACCGGCACCTTGCTTGTGCGTGAAATGAAAAAAGATGGCGTCGACATTTGGGGTGACGGCAGCACTTTCAAGGGCAACGACATCGAACGCTTTTACCGATATGGGCTGCTCGCCAACCCAAGTTTGAAAATCTACAAACCTTGGCTTGATGTCGACTTCGTGCGCGAGATGGGTGGTCGTGCCGAAATGAGCGCATTTTTGACCTCCAAAAAATTGCCCTATCGCGATTCTGCCCAAAAGGCCTACAGCACAGACGCCAATATTTGGGGCGCCACCCATGAAGCCAAGTCTCTTGAAGAATTATCGACCAGCATGCATATCGTCAAACCAATAATGGGCGTTGCTCACTATGACAATTCGGTCAAGATCACGACAGAAGACGTCGTAATCCGCTTCGTAGACGGCTGGCCGATGGCGATCAATGGCAAAGAATTTGGCTCGCAAATCGAACTCGTGCTTGCCGCAAACGAAATCGGTGGTCGCCACGGTTTGGGTATGAGCGATCAAATTGAAAATCGAATCATTGAGGCCAAGAGTCGAGGCATCTACGAGTCGCCAGGCCTGGCCTTGCTGCACATCGCCTATGAGCGACTGGTGACTGCAATACACAACGAAAACACCCTCGAGAATTATCGCACCATGGGTCGTCGCCTTGGTCGCTTGCTTTACGAAGGGCGCTGGTTCGACCCACAGTCGTTGATGTTGCGCGAGTCGCTCACGCGTTGGGTCGGCTCGCTGGTCACCGGAGAGGTCACGCTGCAACTGCGCCGTGGCGACGACTATTCGATTCTCAACACTGCTGGCGAGCACCTGACATATTCACCAGAACGCCTCAGCATGGAGCGTGTCGAAGACGCACCATTTGGCCCACTCGATCGCATTGGTCAATTGACCATGCGCAATCTCGACATTGCCGACACGCGAGAAAAACTCGAGATCTACCGCCAAGCAGGCACACTCGACACAAATACTCTTGCCTCGGGCACCCTCACCGAACTCGAATAAAAATTCTTAGCGGTTGACGAGTGCGCGGGCAACGCCTGCGACAAGCGCGGC
>CAYOVI010000115.1:0-4519 GCA_964407365.1 uncultured Ferrithrix sp. | reverse complement strand
GTCGCACCTGGCTCAGTGGCGAGCATCATCGCCAGGTGTTTGTCGTCGCGCAACTCGGTCGTTGCCAAAACCACACAACGCACCAAGAGATCTTCCAGTGATTTTGCACCTTCTGCGCGTTGCAACAATGTTGTGAAGAAATCATCGAGTGATCGCACGTGCAAAGCCTCGAGCAAAACTTCCTTGCCGCCCGGAAACATTCGATACACGGTTGCCCGAGAAACATTTGCCAGATCACATACGTCGGCCAAAGTGAATCGCGAGACTCCCCATTTTTCGATTGCCATTTTGGTGGCATCGAGCACGCGTGTCTCGACTTGGGTGAAAGCCGACTTTCCGACCGTTTCCCTTTTATCCATAGTGAGACAATAAGACCCTAACTGTCTCACTGTCAAGAATGCTAGTTTTGGCTTCAATAAATAGAAGTTCTCGGGAAAGGAACCAAAAAATGACCAGTAAATCACGCCTCACGCGCTTGGCGATTCTTGTCGGTAGCGCCGCATCATTGGGTTTGGCTAGTTGCGCCAACAGCGACTCAAGTTCGGCCTGCCCCACCATCGAATCGGGAAAACTGACAATTGCCACCGGCACCCCGGCATTCGAGCCATGGGTGGTCGGCGACGCACCTGAGTCTGGCCAAGGTTTCGAAGCTGCGGTTGCCTATGCAGTTGCAGGCGAATTGGGCTACACAAATGAAAATATCGTCTGGGTTCGAACCGGATTCGACGAGGCGATTCAGCCTGGCGCGAAAAACTTCGACTTCAATTTGCAGCAATATTCGATCACCGACGAGCGCAAAGCCACTGTCAGTTTCAGCGAACCTTATTATTCGACCAACCAAGCGGTGGTTGGTTTTGCCGATTCGCCCGTGGCCAACGCCACAAAAATTTCAGAACTCAAAGATCTGAAGTTTGGTGCACAATCAGGTACGACAAGTCTCGATTTCATCACCAAGGTCATCGCGCCAACGAGTGAACCATTCGTCTACGACGACAACGCAGGTGCCAAGGCTGCTCTCGAAGCAAAACAGATCGATGCAATCGTGGTCGACCTGCCGACTGCGTTCTATATCAGTGCAGTCGAAATTGAAGGCTCTAAAGTCATCGGTCAGTTTCCTCTGAGTGATGCCGTCCCTGCCGACAACTTTGGTCTGCTGTTCGACAAAGACAATGAACTTGTCGACTGCGTCAATACGGCTTTGGGTGCCCTCAAAGAGTCAGGCAAACTCGCCGAAATCGAAAAAACATGGCTCGCTGACAAAACAAATGCGCCCGTCATTTCGCTCGACTAACAGCTGATCGCCGATACGGAAACTAGAAACCAACGCCAACTATTCGAACGACGACAGCGCCAGCGCAGCAGCATTATCGCCGCGCTGAGCACTGTCGTCGTCGTCGGGATACTTTTCACGTTCATACCTCGCCTACCGCGTTGGGAGCGAGTAAGGGAATCTTTTTTCAACGCCGAGCGATTGGTCGATTCGTTTCCCAGGTTGTTAGACGCATTCATTCTTGACATAAAGATTTTTGCCTGGTCGACCCCGGCGATTCTCGCTTTGGCTTTGTTGCTGGCAATCGCGCGCAGTTCGCGAAATCCGGCGATGTTTCCGATCCGCGTAATCGTGATTGCCTATATCGACGTCATGCGCGGGGTTCCGGTGATTTTGTGGATATATCTCATCGGTTTTGGCGTGCCCGGAGTCGGTCTCGAGCGACCTTTTAATTCGCCGCTGCTTTGGGGGTCGGTTGCCCTGGTTTTGACATATGGCGCCTACGTTGCCGAAGTTTTTCGTGCCGGAATAGACGGCGTGCACGAGTCGCAGCGGGCGGCGTCGCGCAGCTTGGGGCTTTCGAACACTCAAACTATGCGGTTCGTCATTTTGCCACAGGCGATTCGCCGTGTCGTGCCGCCCCTGATGAACGATCTCGTGAGCCTACAAAAAGATGTCGCATTGGTCAGCCTTATCGGTCCGATAGAAATTTTGCGTCAAGCCGGCATTGACAAAGCCAAGTTTGCAAATTTTACGCCATACGTCGCAGCCGCGATAATTTTTTTGTCGATCACTATTCCATTGACCCGCACCACTGATTTTTTGTTGGCCCGAGAACGCAAACGCACGTCGGCAACGAGAGTGCGATGAAACTCGAACTTAAAAAAGTGCAGAAATCTTTTGGAACGCGCACAGTTTTGTCGAACCTCGATCTTGAGGTGAGTGCCGGCGAAGTGGTTTCGTTCATCGGTTCGAGCGGTTCGGGTAAAACGACTCTTTTGCGTTGCATAAATCTGCTTGAACCAATCGATGATGGCGCAATATTTTTGGATGGCGAAGAAATCTCGGCGATAGGTCTCGATCCAAATCCGATTCGACGTCGAATCGGCATCGTCTTTCAAAGCTTCAACCTTTTTGCCCACATGAGCGTTCAGCGGAACATCACTCTTGCTTTGACACAGGTGCTTGGCAAATCGTCTGATGAGGCTCTTTCGATAGCCACGTCTTTGCTCGACCGATTTGGTCTGGCAGACAAATTGGGCGCCTATCCCGACCAACTTTCTGGTGGCCAGCAACAGCGTGTCGCAATCGTGCGGGCGCTGGCAATGAATCCCGAGATGTTGTTGCTAGATGAAATTACCTCGGCTCTAGACCCAGAACTTGTCGGCGAAGTTTTGGATGTTGTTCGCGAACTGAAAGGAAGCGGCATCACCATGCTGATTGCCACCCACGAGATGAACTTTGCCCAAGAGATCAGCGACAGGGTGTGTTTTCTCGAAGGCGGTTGCGTCGCTGAACAAGGTCATCCGCGAGAATTGTTTTCAAACCCAAGCGATCAACGCACCAAGCAATTTTTACGGCGGGTCAATTTCTAAACAGTCGGCAAGACATAATCTGCGAATTTGTCGCGCAGGGTCTTTTTGGAAAATTTTCCCACGCTGGTCTTGGGCACTTCGTCGATAAACACGACGTCATCTGGCACCTGCCACTTTGCAAGCCTCGGTCGAATGTAGTCAAGAACCTCTTGCTTGGTCAGGGTTTCACCAGGGTTCATAACCACGCACGCCAACGGCCGTTCTGACCATTTTGGGTGTGGCACGCCGACAACGGCGGCTTCTTTGATTTTCGGATGCGACATCAATTCGTTTTCAATTTCGACCGAAGAAATCCATTCTCCACCAGTTTTGATCAGGTCTTTGGTGCGATCTACCAGGCGAATGCGACCCGAAGAATCCATGGTTGCCACGTCGCCAGTGCGCAACCAACCGTCTTGAGTGAAGCTTTCGCCCGCACGGGGGTCGTTGTAATAGGTAGATGCAATCCATGAACCAGCACATTGCAACTCGCCGCTTGTTTCACCATCCCACGGCACGGGCGTGGTCGTGCCGGGCAACACGACACGACAATCGACGCCGAAGTTAATCGTGCCTACTGTCGTGCGCAACTCGGCCTGTTCTTCGATTGATTTCTTCTGATCAGCAAGCGACAAATTGCAAGTGGCGGCGATCGGGCTCGTCTCGGTCATGCCCCAGGCTTGCAAAATCGGCAGACCAATTGTCTCGCGATAAGCCTCGCTAAGTGCCTTTGGCACTGCACTGCCACCCACCGGAATAACCCGCAAGCTAGATGTATCGCGTCCCTTGAGTTCGGGCAGCACGCCCATCCAAATAGTCGGCACACCTGCGGCCACGGTGACTTTTTCATCAACAATCAAATTTGCGATCGCCTTGCCTGAAAGGTCTGGGCCTGGCATGACCAGACTCGCACCACAGGCGACTGCCGCGTGAGCAAGACCCCATGCGTTGGCGTGAAACATCGGCACAACTGGCAGAATCACGTCGCTTTCGCGGGCACCCAACGAGTCGACCATCATTGCGCCCATCGTGTGCATATAGGTCGAACGGTGGCTGTAAACGACGCCTTTGGGGTTGCCCGTCGTGCCACTCGTATAACACATGCTCGCCGCCAAATTTTCATCTGAGATTTTGAACTCGACACCTGCCACACCCTTGATCAGGTCTTCGTAGTTGTGCAGCTGCATGCCCGGCACTGAAGTTGGCACTTCGCCCTTGCCGTCGTCCATGATCACTAGATGTTTGACCGTTTTGAATGTCGGCAAGAGTGGCGCAATCAGTGCAAATAGCGAGCGATCAACAAAAATGACTTCGTCCTCGGCATGATTTGCGATGTAAGTCAATTGGTCAGGAAACAAACGAATATTCAGCGTATGCAACACTCGCCCCGTGCAAGGGGCGGCAAAGTAAAGCTCTAGGTGTCGGGCGGTGTTCCAGGCAAATGTCGCTACTCGACCGTCGCTTGTGATTTCTAATTTGTCGAGCGCGCCACCCAATTGTCTCGTTCGCGCCGCCCACTCACCATATGTCGTGCGTTCTTTGCCTGTCGCGGTGGCAGTGGTGATCGATTTTTCTGAGTGATACTTTTCGGCTCGTTCAAAGAGATGCACCATCGTCAATGGCGTGTTTTGCATTAAACCTTTCATGACTCCCCCAAAAAAATGTCGACTTAATC
>CAYOVI010000114.1:0-4560 GCA_964407365.1 uncultured Ferrithrix sp. | reverse complement strand
TGGTCACCCAAGCCGATGATGTTCGTCGCAACATTGGTGTGGCACTCCAAGATGCGGCTATTGACCCACTCATGACGGGTGCCGAGTTGCTCGCTTTGCAGGCCGTGCTCTATGGCATTCCGGCCTCGGCTCTCAAAAAACGATCGGCTGATTTGCTTGAGCGAGTCGGCCTGACTGCCGCAGCGACAAGAAGGGTCTCGACTTATTCGGGGGGCATGCGTCGCCGACTCGATTTGGCTCTTTCTTTGATACATCAACCAACAGTTTTATTTTTAGATGAACCCACGACTGGTCTGGACCCGATGAGTCGCTTGACGCTATGGGAAGAAGTGCGTCGCCTCAATCGCGAGGGCACGACCGTCATGCTCACGACGCAATATCTCGAAGAAGCAGACCAACTCGCAGACAGAATCGCAATCATCGATCACGGCAAAATAGTTCGCGAGGGCAAACCTGCAGATCTGAAAGCAGGCGTCGGTGCCCCAACTTTGATAATCAACACTGGCATCGATCAGACAGAAAAAGCCAATTCGGTGCTCAGCACCTTTGGCGACTTGCGCCCTGGTGCCGAGGGTGCCCTTGGTGTGGGTTTGCGTGGAGGCGCGTCGCAAGTGACAGAAGTCGTTCGCAAACTCGACGAGGCAGGCGTGCATGTGCAACATCTAGAAATCAACGAACCAAGCCTCGACGATGTTTTCGCCGAAGCAACTGGCTACCGACTTGAGGGTGCTGCCAACGCGCCGTCGGCTGGCGACAACGGCGATGATGAGCCCAAATCAAAAAAACGTCGAGGCAAAAAATGACCAACGCCGTTGCGACAGTGGGCAACACGTCGGTTCAACGCACAAAATCTGCGGCGATGCGACAAACTTTCGCCCTCGCCAAGCGGTCGACACTTGAATTGTTTCGCCAACCGGCTCTCGTCGTGCCAAGCATCGTATTCCCTTTGTTTTTCTCGTTTTTGGGCAACTCTTCGTTCGGCAAGACGATCTCGCTGCCGGGGTTTCCCCAAGTGAATTCATATCTGCAGTTTCAACTTGCCGGCACCATCACCCAAGGAGTGTTGTTCGGTTCGGTAACAGGCGCAGCGGCTCTTGCCACCGACATTGAAAATGGTTTTTTTGATCGGCTCTTGGCCTCACCAACCTCGCGACTTTCGATTCTTTTTGGTCGGCTCGCAGGCGGCACGCTATTTGGTGCTCTCGAGACAGCGGTTTTCATTTTGGTTTTGCTGCCATTCGGTGCCGATGTCTCAGCCGGTCTTCCTGGCATCATCGCAATGATCATCAGTGGCGCACTGATATCTCTAGCCGTGGGTGCATTGATGGCATCAGTCGCGCTCAAAACCGGCTCAGCCGAGGCCGTGCAGGGCACGTTTCCGCTGTTGTTCATCTTGTTGTTTTTCTCTAGTGCATTTTTTCCGCGCGAAACAATGAGCGGGGTCTACAAAACGATTGCCGGTTTCAACCCGATTTCGCATTTGGTCGAGGGTCTTCGTGCGCTTTCACTCGACGGTTTCAGCATCTCGGCGACCGCCCGGGCGATCTTTGTGCCATTGGCCATAGTGGTCGTGGCACTGTTTGTCGCAGGCACCCAACTTCGCGCACGATTGCGGGCAAATTGAACATGAGCGTCAATTCGAACACCGCCTCTTCTATTTTGTCGACACACGACATGCATTCGACGACTATGCGCAGTTCATGGCAACTCTCCAAGCGCAGCCTGATTAACATTCGCCGACTGCCCTCGGCTTTTTTTCCGACACTGGCAATGCCGATCTTCAACATGATCTCGTTTTCTGGCACATTTTTTGCCCTAACCAAACTGCCGGGGTTTCCAACCGATCGTTCGATCAATTGGTTCATGCCACTTGGTTTGGCAATGGGTGCAGCCTTCAGCGGTGTGGGCCTCGGGTTCTCACTCATTCGCGATCTTGAAAACGGTTTCTACGATCGCCTGCGAATGTCGCCAACGTCGCGCTCGTCGCTAATCATCGGACCAGTGATCGCTACGTGGATTCGTGTGACGATGGTTGCCATCATCGTTTTCGTTTTTGGCACGTTGCTTGGTGCACGACCAACCGCTGGCATCTTGAGTTATCTGTGTTCATGGGTCGCGGCCATCGGCATTTCGACCGTCGGTGCTGGTTGGGGCTTGGGCCTCGCTTTTCGTTTTCAAGACATGCGCGGTGCGGCAATAATGCAGATGTCAATTTTTTTGACGATGTTTTTATCCACTGCACAAGTGCCGTTGTATGTAATGACAGGTTGGTTGCACACCGTTGCGCGCATCAACCCTGTAACAAATATTTTTCGCCTGTCCAGATCGGGCTGGGTTAGTGCCAGCGACCCCGGACATTTGAGTTGGTCGAACAGCTATGGCGGACTAATTGCGATCTTTGCCCTAAGTGCCGCAACCCTCGTTTTTGCCCTGCGCAGCCTAAAGAAAATAGACAAATAGGCACTTAATTCAGCCACCTCGAGGTGGCTGGCTTTCAATTTGTGTGGCATCGCCCTTGAGGGGCATGATTAGCCAAAGGGGTAAGCGCCCAGCGGCGTTGCTGGGCCGAAAGTGGGGGTTGAAGATGAAGGTTTCAATCACGGTCAACGGCAAAGAGCATCATGGCGATGTCGAGCCACGAACTCTGTTGGTGCACTACATACGAGAAGTCATAGGTCTGACCGGCACAAACGTTGGTTGTGACACGTCAAGTTGTGGCGCCTGCACGATTCACATCAATGGTGAGGCGGCAAAGAGTTGCACCATCTTGGCGGTGCAGGCAGACGGTCAAAGCGTCACCACAATCGAGGGCCTGGCAAAAGACGGCGTGATGCACCCGATGCAAACAGCATTCATGGAAAACCATGGTCTGCAATGCGGTTACTGCACACCAGGCATGGTGATGGCCGCCGTGGGTTTGCTGAAAGAAAACCCGAAGCCCACCGAAGAGCAAGTGCGTCTCGGTCTCGAGGGCAACTTGTGTCGTTGCACCGGCTACCACAACATCGTCAAATCAGTTCTTGCCGCTGCAGGCACAAAGTAAGGAGGGCGCCATGACTATTACCGAAAATAAATCGAGCAACATCATCGGCAAAAGATTGTTGCGTCGCGAAGACCCGCCGCTATTGACCGGTGAGGCAAAGTTCACCAACGACCTCAATATTCCGGGAGCGTTGCATTTGTCTGTGTTGCGCTCGCCTTTTGCTCACGCAAAAATCAAATCAATCAATGTCTCTGCCGCGCTCAAGATTGCCGGCGTTGTCGCTGTCTACACGGGCAAAGATTTGCAATCAGCATGGGCTGCACCAATGCCGTGCGCGTGGCCGGTGACCCCAGACATGAAAAATCCGCCGCACTTTCCGTTGGCGGCAGAAAAGGTCAACTATGTCGGCGACGGTGTGGCAGCGGTGCTCGCGACCAACGAAACTGCGTCGCGCGATGCTCTCGATGCAATAGACGTCGAATATGAACCACTCGAAGCAGTGATTGATCTTGAAGATGCACTCAGTGACAAAAATGTCATCCACAAAGATCTAGGCACCAACAAGAGCTACACATGGCCGCTTTTAGTCGAAGAAACACCTGGCTGCGTTGAAGAGGCGTTCAAAAAAGCCAAATACAAAATCAAAGAACGCTATGTTCAACAACGTCTGATTCCGATGGCGATGGAGCCACGCGCAATCGCCGCTGTGCCCCAACCATTTGGGGGCGACATCACGCTCTATTCGGCGACTCAGATTCCCCACATTTTGAAAGTTATGACCGCGTTGACACTTGGCATTCCCGAACAACAGGTTCGAGTAGTCGCTCCAAGTGTGGGTGGTGGTTTTGGTTCAAAACTCGACGTCTATGCCGAAGAGTTGTTGTGCATGGCTCTTGCGCGCAAACACAACACACCCGTGCGCTGGGTCGAAGAAAGATCAGAAAACACCCAAGCGACAATTCAGGGTCGCGGACAAATTCAGCACATCGAACTGGCCGCCGACGAAAACGGCAAGATAACGGCGATTCGAGTGCGAATAATCGGTGACATGGGCGCATATTTGCAACTTGTGACGCCTGGCGTGCCGCTTCTCGGTGCGTTTTTATATGCGGGTGTCTACGACATTCCGAAGGCATACGACTTCAGTTGCACGTCGGTGTTCACGAACATGACACCAACAGACGCCTATCGGGGTGCTGGCCGACCAGAAGCAACCTATGCAATCGAGTTGGCAATCGAGGCGCTGGCTCGAGAGATGAAAATCGATTCATTCGAGTTGCGCAAGCGCAACTACATCAAAAAAGAACAATTTCCATACACGGCATTCAGCGGTTTGACCTACGACTCTGGTGACCATCTTGCTGCGGCAGAAAAGGCCGCCAAGATGACCGATGTCGCCGCCATTAGAGCGCAACAAAAAAAGCAAAACGTGCCTGGTGCGACCAAGCGGCTGGGTCTTGGCATGAGTTCTTATTTTGAAATGTGCGGACTCGCGCCGTCGCGCGTATTGGCGTCGCTCAATTACAGCGCCGGCGGCTGGGAAGCCGCAACCGTGCGCGTGTTGCCGACCAACAAGG
>CAYOVI010000113.1:0-4649 GCA_964407365.1 uncultured Ferrithrix sp. | reverse complement strand
GAGCCAATACCAAAACCCAAAAACTTGGCCGCTGGCTGCAGGTGAATAGGAATTGGGTAATGAATTGCGGTGCCAATACCACACGAGGCTAAGTGGGAAATCAATTCATCGCGACGATCTACTTGGACAACGAATGTATGGTACGAGTTTCGCTCGCGAGGGTCGTCGTCTGGTATGTAGACGAATTCTTTATTAAGCAAAGATCGATACATCTGAGCATTTTTTCGACGTGCCTCAATTGTCGACTCCAAACGAGTCAAGCGATAATTCAAAACAGCTGCTTGTATTGCGTCAAGCCGCGAAACATAACCAAACATCTCGACAGTATTCCTGTCGATCAAACCGTGACTACGAAGCTTTCTTACCTGGTCTGCTAAGTCCTGATTTTTGAAACATAAAAAACCGCCGTCTCCGACGGCATTTAAATTTTTGAGGGGATGAGCAGAAAAACAACCCACGTCACCAAACGTTCCGCTAAATCTTTTGTTAAATGTTGAACCGATTGATTGAGCAGCATCTTCGATGACAGCCAAACCATGTTCGTGAGCAATGTTCAAGATTCTTTCCATGTCGACCATTCGACCACCAAGGTGCACTGGCATGATGGCCTTAGTTTTTTTTGTGATCGCCCTTTCAACCAAATCTGGGTCAATGCTTTGATTTGGTAAAACATCGGCAAAAACTGGTATTGCGCCGAGATGAACGATCGCAGCAGTCGAAGCGATAAATGAATTTGGTGGTGTAATAACCTCGTCACCCCGTCTAACTCCGATGGCCGAAAGACCCAGCACCAAAGCATCTGTACAACTGTTGACTGCAACACAATATTGTGTGCCCAAATAATTTGAAATAGATTCTTCGAACTCGTCTACTGCCTCGGAGCCTACGTAGTTTCCACTTGCCAGCACTGACTCGATAATGGGGAGCAACTCGGTTTTTTCGACTTCCCATTGCGCCTTCAAATTCACATAAGGAATTTTGAGATCTCTCACTTCAATCCTGAATAAAAATCGGCGACTGTTGAGATTACAAAATTGATTTCTTCATCAGACAAATGCTGGTCACAAGGAAAACTAATTACTGATTCTGCATGTCGATCAGTAACAGGAAATCTTTCGGCTTGACCGTACTTTTTCAACGCCTCTTGTCTATAAATTGGAACGGGATAATGAATTTTTGCCTCGATTCCACGAGCCTGACAAAAGGCAAGCAATTGGTCACGTTTCTCGGCAAAAACCATGTATAGGTGATAGACGATTTTGAAATCTCTCGGTCGCGGGGGAATCTTGATGCCTTTAATGGCACCAAGACCGGAGTCATATTTTGCAGCATTCTTGATTCGCGTGGCGGCGATTTCTTCAGTTTGGGGTATTAGCCAATTTCCAACAACTGCCTGAAGGGTGTCAAGCCTTGAGTTATATCCGAGCAATTGAACCTCGTCGCGGTTAACTAGTCCGTGATTTCTAAGTAGGCGCAAATGTTCTGCAATTTTTGAATCATCTGTGACTATTAGGCCCCCATCTGACCAAACATTGAGATTCTTTAATGGGTGCAGTGAAAATGCTCCAACTAGACCCCATGTGCCAGCTTTGCGCCCCCCGACCTCACCAAGAATCGACTGGCATGCATCTTCGACAATCGGCAATTTATGTTTTTGTGCGATGGGTAGAAGCTTTCTCATGTCAGTCATATAGCCCGTGAAGTGCACTGGAACAATTGCGGTTGTTTTTTCTGTTATCGCAGATTCAACTTGAGCAACATCCATACAAAAAGTGTCGTCACAATCCACGAACTTTGGTATTGCACCAATCTCAGCAATCGCACCTACGGTGGCCACGAATGTGTTTGCAGCCGTAATAACTTCATCACCAGCTTTCACACCCGCAGCAACCAGACCCAATTTGATTGCATCGGTACCAGAGTTGACACCAATTGCATACTTCGTGCCAATGAGTCCAGCGAACTTTTTTTCAAACTCGACAAGAGGTGCCCCGAGTGTGAAATCACCAGTCTTTACAAACTCCTTCAACTGAGCCCAGAGGTCTTCACACTCGCCGAATTGCTGAGCAAGATATGAATATCGAACTTTCATGATTCAAAAGCCTTTGGTTTGCATTCGTTTGATATTGAAATATTTGTCGTCGGTTAGAGAGTTTGGCAATAGGCCGGATTCAAGCGCTATTTTCATATCGACTATTGCGTCACGAATGGTGTGCTTGGGGACAAAACCCAAAACTCTTGCAATCTTGGCCGAAGAAATGTGATACGACCGGTTGTCATCAGTCGGTGAAGTGATCAACTCAACGTCATCACCCATCACCTCGCGAACCGAGTGCGCAAGCTCTTCGACGCTCTGATTCTCATATCCGGCGTTGAAGATTTCGCCGGCAATCAACTCTTTGGGGGCATCTAGCAACAACACGTATGCTTCGACCATGTCGGCGATGTGAATATTTGGGCGCAATTGCTTGCCACCAAAAACGGTTATCTTGCGCTTGTGATACGCCAAATTTGACAAGATATTCACCACAACATCCAGACGTTGACGACGCGAATAGCCACAGACCGTCGCGGGGCGAATTGTCACGGTCGTAAAGTCAGGCGATTGATATTTTGCCAGAATCTTTTCACACTCGGCTTTAAACCGAGAATAATCAGTCAAAGGCTCCAGCGACATTTCTTCTGAGACATTTGGTTCTGACTTAACACCATAGACAGAAGACGACGACGCATAAATAAATCGCTCGACGCCAGACTCTTTGCTGATCTCCACCAATGGTGTGAACGCGTCGAGATTTATCGATTCACCCAATTTTGGATCCATCTCGAAACTGGGATCATTTGAAATGCATGCCAAGTGAATCACCACGTCGTGCCCGGCGATTTCTTGGCGCAATAATTCTTCGTTTCGAATGTCACCCTTTACCATCTTTAAGCGAGCGTGCGGGTCAATTACATCGTCGCCATACCACATGAGGTCTAGAACCGTGACGGAATGACCAAGTTCAAGTAGTCGCGGCACAAGCATCGCCCCGACATAACCGGCACCACCGGTGATGAAGATTCGTTTACTTGCCATTGTTGCCAAGATACTTGAACCAATCTTGTGTCGCTGTGGCAATGGTTGCCGGCGTCCAGACTGGAGCCGACTTCCAATAGTCGATGTTTGCCAAAACTTGTTCGACGCCTTTTTCGATGGTCACCTTGGGCTGCCACTTCAAATCACGGCGAATTTTTGTGATATCAGCAAACGTGCAGTCAGGTTCACCGGGCCGCTTCGGTATATAGGTCACGTCCCCATCCAACAACTCAACCAAACGATTCACCGAAATTGTCTGACCACTGCCAACGTTATAGATCTCTGCCTGATGCGAACTCTTTGCAGCCGTGAGAAAAGCATCTGCAACGTCTGTGACGTACGTAAAATCGCGAGTCTGTGTGCCGTCACCAACAACCGTGAATGGTTTGCTGGCGAGTTTCTGTGCCAAAAACACGCCGAAAACCGCGCCATATGTGCCAGATGTTCGCGACCTTGGCCCATATACATTGAATAATCTCAACGCAACGGCGGGCAACTGGTAGACCTGGGCCCAATGCATGACTAATTCTTCGCCCAATCTTTTCGTCAATGCATATGGATACTGTGGGCGAATCTCAGCATCTTCAGTCGTTGGATAGGCATCGGGTATTCCATAGCAAGATGACGATGCGGCATAAACAAAGCGCTTGACTTGGGCGCGTTTAGCTGCTTCAAGCACGTTGAACGTGCCGTTTACATTCGCCTGAAAATAATCTTGAGGACGCTGAATGCTCGGCACGATGTCGGCAAGCGCACCCAAGTGAAAAACCCAGTCGGCACCTTCAAAAATCGTTTGCCAACTGCCACCAGACGAAAAATCGGCCTCGACGACATCTACGTCGCTTGAAACATGCTGCAGATTTTCAGGTCTACCAGTCGAATAATTGTCGATCACGCGAACTTTCACACCGTGGGTCAAAAGCGTGTCCACTAGATGACTGCCAATGAATCCTGCACCGCCAGTAACTACTGCAACAGTCACTGCATGACCTTGCTATTTACTTGCCGCTAGTTGCGTCGCTGCACAGCCATTGCATAATCATGTGGCCGATAATCAACTGCAGATCCTCGGCGATTTGCATGTCGTTTATCTCAAAATGCAAGGGGTGTTTAGCCAGGTCTTTGCACTTACCACCTGAATAACCAAGAATTGCAAAAGTCTCCATTCCAAGTTTGTTGCCCATCTCGAGAGCGCGAACCACGTTCGGCGAGTTGCCACTGCCCGAGAACACAACAAGCACGTCTCCTGCATTTGCTTTGACGCGCAATTGCTCGGCATAAATCTCTTCATAACCAATGTCGTTAGCCAAACAAGTCAAAACCGCGGCGTTGGCGGCAAGTGACTCGATTCGCAAACCGATGCCTCGAGTCAAGCCAGCGCCATACAAAAAGTCATTGGCGAGATGGATTGCATTGCCCGCACTTCCGCCATTTCCGCAGAGATAAATGGTTTTCTTGTTGTCCCAAGCCGTTTTGAAGGCCTGAGCCAATTGGGGCACCTGTTTGATTGCCGGCATCGCCAAGGCCGCAGACAATCTCGCCGAATATTCAGTAATTTGTTGTTGCATTT
>CAYOVI010000112.1:0-5061 GCA_964407365.1 uncultured Ferrithrix sp. | reverse complement strand
TAAAAAGTTGCTCAATCTTGGCTTTTCTTGCGAGTCAACAAAAGTGCTGCAGGGCTATCGGCGCGCCGAGTGCGCAGGCCAAGAACGTGTGCGAGATAGTGCGCGACTATCGCTGTCGTGATGCCAGCAACGCTTGCGGCGCGTGAATCCCAGATATTGGTTGTGGCATAAAGACCTGAAACCAAAAGAGCCACTAGCGCATTCGGCGCACTCGTCAGCAAGATTGCTGGCACTTCATCTTTCATCACGGAAACGAGCACTCCGCCACCAACCGCAGACACAACGCCAACGAAAATTGCAGAGATCACCGGTAATTCGGCCCTCAATGCGTAGGCAACCCCAGAGATTGCAAATAAACCAAGCGCAAGAGCATTTAGCAATCTGACCAGAACTTCAACTCGTGACAGTTTCTGACCAAAGAGCAAAACGATCACGATCGCCCCAATTACGGTTGCCAAAAGCCATGGCGTGCGCAAACTCTCAACAGGAAGATTGCCAACAAGTAGGTCACGAATAAAGCCTCCGCCTAGCCCCATTAGAAGCCCAAATGCCGACAAGCCAACGATGTCCCAATGTCGCTCGTCGTCGATCGACGCGCGAAGTGCGCCGACTATTGCATTGACGCCGACAGTCGTTATTGCCAGCCATAGTGGGGTACTAGTAGCCAGATCAGGCAGAAAATTCATTTCAAGTCTTCACTGGCATCGTCAAGATTTATTCCAGCGTTTGAATCAAGCCAAATCGCAACTAACCGCACGAACCACAGCAAATGACTTAGCTAAGTCGTTGGGCCAGTTCGGCGTAGAGCGGTATGCCCAAAACCAAGTTAAACGGAAATGTAACGCCAAGAGCCGCACCGAGCACCAAACCTCGGTCAGCATCAGGCAACCCGATTCGCACGGCTGCCGGGGCGGCGATATAACTCGCGCTTGCAGCCATTGTTGCCAACACTGTGGCGCCACCTACAGAAAGCCCCACCCATGTACCTGTCAGTGCGCCTAGCGCCCCAAAGAGCACCGGCAAGCCAGTTGCAAACACGATCAAACGCAAACCTGCTGCGCGAATATGGTCAAGCTGCTCACCTGCCAACACCCCGAGGTCAAGCAAGAACAACATCAACACACCTGCAAACAGCCCAACAAATAGCGGTTCGACCACAGCTGCAGAGTCACCATTGACGATGAGCCCGATGGCAATGCCACCAACCAAAAGCACGATGCTGCGACCAGTTACAACTTCGTGCAAGGCGGCCTTCATCGACTTGTTACCCAGCGCACGGCTTGCAATGACCAAGGCGACAATGATGCCTGGCACCTCGAGCATCGCAACCAAGACGGCGAGATATTCTTCGTTTAGCGTGCCTGCAGATCGGGTGAACGTCTCAGCAGCAGTAAATGTGACAGCAGATACCGAGCCGTAGTGGGCCGCAATCGCCGCAGCGTTGGTGACGTTGAATCGCAGATATCTGCGGGCTACCAAATAAGAAATTGTTGTTATAACTATTCCAAGGGCAAGGGTTGCGACAATTGGCAAGACCACGTCTTGAAACGGGGCATCACGCAGTTTTAGACCACCTTTCAAGCCGATGGCCAGCAAAAGATATGTCGACAAAAGCGACGTTATTGATTCGGGAAACCTCAGGTCGCTTTTTAGCCGAACAGCAACTGCACCGAGCACGAAAGCCAGCACGGTGGGTGACGCGAGATTTTGGCTAACAAGGTCGCCGAGCGTCACGATTGGCAAGTCTTACCGATTATCGGCACTCATTCAAGCCAACATCTCGACTGATTTGAATCAGAACTTGAAGCGTCGCGACGCAAATGGGGCGTTGATTACAAGAGCGAGAACAACCAGCAAAACTGCGTTCAGCAAAACTGGTCGCCAAATAAATTCAAAGCCAAGATCGGTAACCGCGCTTCCGCCAATTACCGCGGTTAGCGCGGTGCCACCACTTGGTGGGTGCATATAGCCAAGGCGCACCATCAAACCAGCATGCACGCCAACTGCGACACCGACTGCGAGAGCAGTGTTGCTAAAAATCTGTGCAGATGCGACGCCAAAAAAAGCCGCCAGACAATGGGCGAGAATCACCGGCAATGGTTGTGCCGCTGGTGCGGTAGGCATCGTGAACAAAATGACGGCAGACGCACCCATCGACAAAACAAGAATCGGCGCGACACTATCGAGAACCGCATCGCACACTAACCAGGTGATTGCCATGCCAAGTGCGGCACCGACTGCGCCTATTAGGGCGTCTTGGTTGTTGCTTTTGGGCGAAGGAAAAAGTTTCATGAAACCAATTTTAGGCATCGGGCCCGAATTAGTAAATCAAGACTTTAAAAACTAGATTTTGGGGCATGGAATTTAGATATCTCGGCCGAAGCGGTCTCAAAGTTTCTGCGATCAGTTACGGCAACTGGATCACCCACGGCAGTCAAGTCGAAGAAGACGCAGCCAAATCATGTGTCAAGCGCGCACTTGATTTGGGCATCACCACTTTTGACACGGCTGATGTTTATGCAGGCACGCGCGCCGAAGAGGTTTTGGGTCGAGCACTTGCGGGTGTTTCGCGCCAAAGCATCGAAGTTTTCACCAAGGTTTTTTGGCCAACCGGCCCAGGTGTCAACGATCGCGGTTTGTCTCGCAAGCACATAATGGATTCAATTCATGGTTCGCTTAAGCGCCTGCAGATGGATCACGTAGATCTTTATCAGGCCCATCGCTTCGACGTCGAGACACCCCTCGAAGAAACAATGCTCGCGTTTGCCGACATCGTGCGACAAGGCAAAGCCCTTTATATAGGTGTCTCTGAGTGGGATGCAGATCAAATCACCCGTGGAGCGGCTCTCGCACGTGAATTGCGCGTTCCATTCGTTTCGAATCAGCCGCAGTATTCGATGCTTTGGCGCGTGATCGAACAAGAGGTTATTCCTGCGTCGCAAGATGCCGGCATTTCGCAGATCGTTTGGTCGCCGATGGCGCAAGGTGTGTTGAGCGGAAAATATCTGCCCGGTCAGCCACCGCCTGCTGGCTCGCGAGCGACCGATGAACTAAGCGGAAAAAACTTCATCGCGCGTTGGATGAACGACGATGTTTTGAATCGCGTGCAACAGCTCAAACCAATCGCCGAAAAAGCAGGCATCAGCATGGCGGCGATGTCAATTGCGTGGACACTTCAGAACAAAAACGTCGCTTCGGCAATCGTTGGCGCGACAAGACCCGAACAACTTGACGACAACGTAAAGGCTGCAGGCGTTGTGCTGGATGCCGACACGCTAAAGGCAATCGACAAAGTGCTAGAAGGCGTCGTAATTAGCGACCCACGAAAAACAGAGTCACCCAAGACGCGCCCATAGAACGCGACGTGTTAAACAGCGGTTCGACTAAAAAGTCGAACTAGTTGCTAGCGCTTCTTTTTTGCTGCTGGCTTAGCAGGAGCAACCGGCTTGCGCACGGTGACAATTTTTGGTGGCTTTGCAACACCGAGTGCGATGTCTTTGAAGCCCTTGAGCGCGGTGATCTTGGCAACAGTCTTTGCCTTCACTTGCACTTGCTCACCAGTTGCCGGGTTGCGCGCCATGCGGGCCGGTCGGTACTTCTTGGCGAATTTCGCGAAGCCCGAAATATTGACGACGTCACCCTTGGCAACTGCGGCCAAGATTACGTCAATTGTGCCTTCGACGACAGCGGTTGCTGTCTTTTTGTCGACGTCGGCGTGAATAGCTACTGCTTGGATAAGGTCACGTTTTTTCATATGTCTCAAAGGTATTAGATGGTCAAGTGAATTTGGTGGATTGCCCGAAATGCCTTATTTGACAGCAAAATAATGAACCAAAAGGTGCCTCAAACTGGCTGAAAATGCGTAAATAAGGCTGTTTTTGGCTATTTGTTTGAGGCTTCAAAAATGCTTTGAATCGAGGCATCAAGGGCCCCGTTGAACTGTGATTCGCTTTGCTTGGCCGAGAGACCTTCGGTTAGTGCCCGAGAAAAGCTGGCGATGACACCGGGGTTTTTTGCCAGTTGTTTGTTGGCCTCTTCGCGGCTGTAGCCACCAGAAAGCGCAACAACTCGAATTACTCGCGGGTGCTTGACGAGTTCACCAAAAAAACCAGTCTCATTGGGCAAAGTAAGTTTCAGCATCACGTTTTGATCGCCATTGAGGGCATTTAACTGACCAAGAATTTCGGCTTTCAACAAGACCTCAGCGGCGCTCTTCTCGGGGCTCTTGATGTCGACCTCTGGTTCGATAATCGGCACGAGACCGGCACTCACGATTTCTTTGCCGATTTCAAATTGTTGTCTTACCACGCCGCTGACGCCAGTTTTGTTGGCGAGTTTTATCACCGATCGCATTTTTGTGCCAAACACACCGTGAGATTTTGCGCTTTCAAGTCGCGCACTCAACTCGGGTATCGGCTTCATGATTTGCGCCCCGTTCGCCTCGTCAGCCAAGCCATTGTCAACTTTTAAAAACGGCAAAATTTGTTTGTTTTGCCAAAGAAATTCCGCAGCTCCTTTTCCGTCAATAGTGCGGTTCATGGTCATCTCAAAAAGAATCGCTCCCAAGATTCTTTCGCTGGTGAAAACGGGGCTGGTGATGATTCGTGAACGCATTGCGTGAATCAGATCAAACATCTCAGCGTCGTTTTTATATTCGGTTTCTTCGACGCCATAAAGCTTCAGGGCCTTTGGTGTGCTGCCGCCACTTTGATCTAGCGCGGCGATGAAGCCCTTGCCAGATTTGGCTTTTTGAAGTTGTTCAGCGTTTACTTTTGCGGCCATGTGAGTGTCCTTTTTGGTTTTGACGCGATGCGTTAGATAATAACGCAGTCTGAACAGGCCCTATAAATGCGGATTGACCAAAACTCGACCGCGCATTTTGCCCGCCAAAATTTTGTCAAGTTGTTCACTTAACACGTTTAAGCCGATGATCTCGACGCTTTGTGTTTCGAGCCAAGTCGGTTTCAAGTCGGTAGCGATGCGTTGCCACATGGCCTTGCGCAAATCAATCGGAGTTTGCACGCTGTCTATGCCAAGCAAATTCACGCCACGCAAAATAAA
>CAYOVI010000111.1:0-5089 GCA_964407365.1 uncultured Ferrithrix sp. | reverse complement strand
TCTGCACCAAAACCGAGAGCACATGATGATTTGCCGCTACGCCATAAGGGTTAGATGAAGTCATTTCAGCAAATCCCTTCTGGATTCTTGAGATGGCTGCAACATGATTTCGTCGTTACTGCGACCTGCGGCAACCATCGGAAAAACCTGTTCATTTGGCGCGACACGAAATTCAACAACGACCGGTCGGTCATTGATGCTGTTGGCCTTATCAATCGCTGATTCAACCTCTTCTGGTGCCTCGACACGAATGCCAACGCAACCCATTGACTCTGCCATTTTTACGTAGTCAGGCACAGTTTCTGAAAAGTGCACCTGGCTGTAACGATTGCCATAGAACATTTCTTGCCATTGACGAACCATGCCCAAGTTTGAATTGTTCAAGATGCCAACTTTGATCGGAACCTGCTCAACTGCCGCAGTGATCAACTCTTGAGCCGTCATCTGAAAACAGCCGTCACCGTCAATTGCCCAAACTGTTTTGTCTGGGCGACCAACTTTGGCACCAACCGCAGCAGGCACTGAAAAACCCATCGTGCCCAGTCCGCCCGAGTTGACCCACGTATAGGGCTCATTGAAACGCCAAAATTGACTTGACCACATTTGGTGCTGACCCACGCCCGAAACCAAAATGGTGTCAGCCGGCGAACCGTCACGAAGCTTTTCAAGACAATATTGAGGCTTCAATGCGTCGCCGTGTTCGCTCGGTTCATAGGCCAGTGGGAAGTTTTCTTTCCAACCATTCACGCGACTGCGCCACGCAGAGATATCCGCTTGTTTGGTGCCACTAGCCAAGAGATCGCGCAGCGCAACGATCATCTCTTCGATAACCAAACGGCAGTCACCAACAATTGGCACATCAGGCTTTCGCACCTTGCCTTGTTCGGCTGGGTCGATGTCGACGTGAATGATTTTTGCATCGGGAGCAAATGTCGAAACCTTGCCTGTCACACGATCATCAAAGCGAGAGCCGAGTGCGATCAACAAGTCGGCGCGTTGCATTGCAGTCACTGCAGTTGCAGTGCCGTGCATGCCGGGCATGCCCAAACACAACGGATGGTCGTCAGGAAAAGCGCCACGAGCCATCAACGTCGTTACAACCGGAATGTTCATCAATTCGGCGAGTTCTCGCAAAGCTTGTGCTGCGCGTGCTTTGAGCACACCACCGCCAACATAAAGAATCGGTTGTTTCGATTCGAGAATCAACTTGGCCGCTTCTTTGATCATTCGCGGATGACCCTTGGTCGTTGGTTTGTAGCCAGGCAAACTATCGATCACTTCTTGGTCTGTTGGCCAATGCCAGGTCATCGTGTTCTGTAAAACATCTTTTGGCACGTCGATTAAAACTGGCCCCGGTCGACCAGTCGTGGCAATGTGAAAAGCTTGACGAATCGCCAAGGGCAGATCTTCGGCGCTCATCACTAATTCGTTGTGTTTGGTGATGCTGCGGGTGATGCCTACAGTGTCGCATTCTTGAAAGGCGTCGGTGCCGATTGCGGTCGTTGGCACCTGACCAGTAATCGCCACCATCGGAATCGAGTCCATGTATGCATCGCACAACGGGGTCACCAAGTTTGTTGCTGCGGGTCCACTTGTCACCATCGCAACGCCTGGTCGACCAGTTACGTGTGCATAACCTTCGGCCATGTGACCAGCACCTTGCTCGTGTCGAACAAGAATGTGGCGAATAGTCGACTTGATAAGCGGGTCATACGCGGGCAGAATGCAGCCACCTGGCAACCCGAACATCACATCAACTTTTTCTTGCTCGAGACCCTTGATCAGGGCTTCGGCTCCTGTTAGTTGTTGACTCGATTTCATTTTGGTCTCCTGTTGCTCTTACTTATTAGCTTCTTTCACGATTTTTTATTTGGGGAATAAAAAAACCTCCCTGGCGGGAGGTTGTCGGCGCACGCTTGTCAGCGCGCGCCTAGAGAATGACGACGACGGAAACGCTATAAGTGCCTTTTGAATTAAACATCTCTTTCATTGTGGCAGTACTGTTTGCTAATCGCAACCCAAAAGATGAAGATTCTGCAGACCCCCGACGAGCGATTTAACTCGCTTCCTGACTGGCCTTACGAGCCAAGATATACGCATGTCGACACTGAAAATTCGGTTGCAAACAAGTTGCGCATTCATCATGTCGACACCGGTGCGAGCACCTCGGGCCAAACAGTCTTGTGCATGCACGGCGAGCCAAGTTGGTCGTTTCTCTACCGCAAAATGATTCCGCTGTTTGTTGCTGCGGGTCACCGTGTCGTCGCGCCAGACCTGATCGGTTTTGGTCGCAGCGACAAACCAAGTGAAACCGCCGACTACACCTATGAACGACACGTCGACTGGATGACGCAATGGCTCGTTGCAAATGATCTAGACAATCTCACTTTGGTTTGTCAAGACTGGGGTGGGTTGATTGGCTTGCGTCTTGTTGCTGCGATGCCTGAAAGATTTTCTCGAGTTGTTGCTGCAAACACTTTTTTGAATGTCGGTGATCGCCCGCCTAGTGATGCATTTATGGCGTGGCGCAAGTACAGCCAAGAAACACCCGTTTTCAATGTCGGTGCGATCATGCAGGGTGGTTGCAAGATCAAACCACTGACTGATGTGGTGCGAGCCGCATACGACGCACCTTTCCCCGACGAAAGCTACAAGGCTGGAGCGCGTGCATTTCCGACGCTCGTTCCGATCACACCTGATGATCCGTCATCACAGGCAAATATCGAGGCATGGAAGTCTCTGCGAAAATTCAAAAAACCATTTCTCACGGCATTCAGCGACAGCGACCCCGTAACGGCCGGTGGTGAAAAATATTTTCAACGCGAAATTCCAGGTTGCGCTGGTCAAACCCACAAAACGATCGTCAATGCGGCGCACTTCTTGCAAGAAGATGCCGGTGAAGAGTTTGCAGAAGTGGTCAATAGTTTCATTGACTCAACAAGTAACTAAACTTCGAAGACCAAAGAGAAAGCCAACTGATGAAAAATATTCTTCCGACCAAAGAGCAAATCAAAGAATTCTTGGAGATGCCGATTTCAGGGCCGATTCACATGATCAATTTGTTGAAGTTTCGTGAAAAGGCAAGTGACGGCTCTGGCAGCGGACAAGAGTCTTACAACAAATATGGCCAGAACGTCGCAAAAATGGTGCAAGAGCGTGGCGGCAGAGTTGTTTGGCAGGGTCGCCCCTATGGGTTGTTGATTGGCGACGACGAATCAGACAAATGGGACATGGCTGTGATCGTTGAGTATCCGAGTCGTGATGCGTTTATCGAGATGACGTCGAATTCGAAATATAAAGAAGCTCACGGCGATCGTGAGGCGGGCCTTGCCTATCAGGCGCTCATACCTTGCAAGCCATACGACATTCGCTAACTCGGCGCTGAATAAGCGCTAATCAATCGTGTTGGTGATCGCTCCGCGATCGGCGCCTTGGACGAGTTTTGCAAACTTTGCCAAAACGCCACTGGTATAACGCGGGGGGTTTGGCTTCCAACCTTTTTTGCGCCTTTCTAGTTCTTCTGGTGAAATCAAAACGTCAAGTTTCAAAGTGGGAACATCTATCAAAATTTTGTCACCGTCATTTATGAATGCGATTGGTCCGCCATCGGTCGCTTCGGGTGCAACATGGCCAATGCAAAAGCCCCAGGTGCCGCCACTGAATCGACCGTCAGTAATCAATGCACAGTCACCACCACGACCTGCACCTTTCATCGCACCGGTGATCGCCAACATTTCACGCATGCCAGGCCCACCTTTTGGGCCCTCATAGCGAATCACGAGCACCGTGCCTGGTTTGATGTCGCCAGCCAAAATCGCCGCCATCGCTCCATCCTCGCCATCAAAAACTCGGGCCGGTCCTTCAAAATGCATTTGATCAGCCGTCAAGCCCGCAACTTTTACAACTGCACCATTGGGCGCTAACGAACCTCGCAAAATGTTGAGACCGCCTTCAGCGTGAATCGCTTTAGACAACGGATGTATCACTTCGCCGTCGGGAACAGGCGGATTCAACTCTGCCAAATTTTCGGCCATTGTCTTGCCGGTAACTGTCATCACATCACCATGCAAAAGACCAGCGTCAAGTAAATGCTTCATCACAACAGGAACACCGCCGACACGATCGATATCAGTCATGTGATACTTTCCACCGGGCTTTGTGTCTGCGATGTGCGGCACTTTGGCTGCGATTCGATTGAAGTCGTCGAGTGACAGTGCAACGCCGGCTTCGTTGGCGATCGCCAACAAATGCAGCACCGCATTGGTGCTGCCACCGAGCGCGTTGACAGTTGCAATTGCATTTTCAAACGCCTTCTTTGTCATGATGTCGCGTGGATAAATTCCGAGACGCAACAAGTTGACGACTGCTGCGCCTGCGCGCTGTGCATCGTGATCACGTCGCGAATCAATCGCGGGTGGTGAGGCACTGCCAGGAAGACTCATGCCGAGAGCCTCGGCGATGCTCGACATCGTGTTTGCAGTGAACATTCCGCCACAAGCGCCCTCACCCGGACAGGCCGCTCGCTCAATTTCACCGAGTTCGTCTTGGCTCATCTTGCCCGCAGCACATGCGCCGATCGCTTCAAAAACAGTCGTTATATCGATGTTTTTGCCGTTGTGAACACCGGGCAATGTTGAGCCGTTATAAACAAACACACTCGGCAAATTAAGTCGGGCTGCTGCCATCAACATCGCCGGAATGCTCTTGTCGCAACCGGCTAAACCGACAAAACCGTCGAATCGTTCGGCGTGCATGACAGTTTCAACGCTGTCGCATATCACTTCGCGACTCACAAGTGATGCTCGCATGCCTTCATGGCCCATGCTGATGCCGTCGCTAACGGTTATTGTCCCAAATTCAAGGGCAACACCACCCGATTCCTGCACGCCAACCTTGGCACGAGCGGCAAGTCGCTTAAGCGAAACATTGCAGGGTGTTACCTCGTTCCATGAAGACGCAATCGCAACTTGTGGTTTGACCCAATCGTCATCGCCGAGACCCACTGCTCTTAGCATGGCTCGCGACGCGGCTTTTTGAATGCCATCTGTTACGTCGCGACTGCGCGGCTTGACATTTACGGGCACACCCG
>CAYOVI010000110.1:3773-5092 GCA_964407365.1 uncultured Ferrithrix sp. | reverse complement strand
ATAATTGGCCGGGTCGGCGATCACCAAAGCCCGATAGCCGCACGATGTCGAGCATCGACGCGGCTTTTGTTTGGCGATCAGACTTGTTCACCTTTTTGACCATTAGCCCATATTCGACATTTTCTTGCACACTCATATGCGGAAACAATGCATAATCTTGAAACACCGTGTTGACGTTGCGCTCAAAAGGCGCCAATTCGGTCACGTCTTTTTCACCGAGCAACACCCTGCCGGTGTCACTTTTTTCAAAACCCGCGATAATTCGCAACACGGTTGTCTTTCCCGAACCAGATGGCCCGAGCACCGAAAAAAATTCACCTGGTCGCACCGACAAATCGACTGGGTGCAAAGCCGTCACACTGCCGAACTGCTTCGAAACCCCTTCGAGGGTTACCGAATTACCGCTGGTTGTCATTGGCATGCCTCAAATTCAAAACGAATATCTTTTGCTCACCTGTCAAAATTGTTGTTTGCTAAATACTACGCTCAAGGCCACACGGCCCAGAGTGCTACTTTGCTCGTTATGAACCAACAGCAAAATAATCTGCCGATAATCGGGCTAATCGGTCTTGGCAACCTCGGCAACCCGATGGCTGTCAGCGCGCTTTCCAACGGCTATAAATCTGTGCAAAACTCGGTCTCGATCTTCGAGTTATTCAAGAAGCACTCTGCGACTCGCCGCCCCGGTCAAACTTTTGCATTATGAAATCATTAGCGTCTTCAAAGCCGGCACGCTTTTTTGCGACTAGCGTCAGTTGCGAATCTTGTCTCTAATGAAGCGCTTTGTTACCATCACTGCCTCTACTGTCTTGGCGCTGGCGATCGCTGTCGGTTCAACTTCGGCGTCAGTTGCACCGAAACCTGGTTCAAATTGCTCGCCGGCGGGCGCCACAAAAACTGTCAATGGTTTGAAGTATTCGTGTGTCAAAAAAGGCAAAAAATCAACTTGGGGTGCCGGCGTCGCAACAAAAGCATCGAAGTCTCAGCCAACAACCACCACGACAATTCCTGCTGACAGCCTTAGTTATAGAGGAACGATGATTTATGGCCTCAATGATGGTGTGCTCACCCGCAAAGCCGACTCGGGCAAATATTTTGAGACCGACTCGCGCAGAGCGTCGGCATTTTCAGCAATCAGACAAAAGGCATATGCCGAACTAAACCCGAAGTTGGCCGACAACTCGCATTCAAATATTGAGTTCATCTACGACATTCGACCTTCGTTTCCAGCGGCACTCGTTAGCCACAGCAAGCGCGAACTCGACGCTGCCGCCGCATTTTGGAACAGCTATTTCAATTCAAAAACCACGATTTATGTC
>CAYOVI010000110.1:2231-3763 GCA_964407365.1 uncultured Ferrithrix sp. | reverse complement strand
ATTATGAATGGCCAGAAGTCGCACGTCACGAGTTCTTTCACGTCGTGCAAGATTATGCAATGTTCAAAAACCGTCGCTCACGACCAACCGATTACAGCAAACTTTCTCCTCAGCACTTCCGCGAAGGTGGTGCTAACGCGATTGCTTACATCACATCTTTCAGAAACCCAGGCTGGAGTTCCGACGCTCTCGATTGGCTACTCTATGCCCGCAGAAAAATCAGCGAAAGTTGGCTGCCGTTAAACAGCACTGCTGATGTCATCAATATGATGATCGCAACCGAGAAATCAACGCCAGATCAGGCTTTCGAAATGTCATATGCCATCGGCGCCGTTATGTACGAGTGGCTTATTGCCACCTACGGCCTTGATGTTTTCAAAAAACTTCTCGACCAACTAGCAACCGCACCATCGTTTGATGTCGCCCTGCAAAACTCAATTGGGCTGACCCAATCTGCTTTCTACGAAAAGTCAGCACCCTATGTCCTCTCGGTCTTTGAAGCCACCAGGCCTTAGCCGATAATTTAAGGCGATGTCTGAAAATTCAACCTTTTCGGCGCCTGGTCTCAAGGTCGTTTCGCTGGGCTCGCGCGGCCATGGGGTCGTTGCCGAACGCGACTTCAAACAGGGCGAAATCATCGCCATTTGGCGTGGGTCGATCATCACCGAGCGCGAGGCCGTCGCACTCACCGAAAGCCAACGAAGCCAGTTATTGCAAGTCGGCGACGACGAATTTCTGGTCACAAGCAAAGAGCTTCTCGCCGTCGACTACATCAACCACAGTTGCGAGCCAAATTGCGGTTTCACCGACGACACGACACTGGTCGCGATGCGCAAAATCGCGGCCGGCGAAACTGTCACCTTCGACTATGCAATGAGCGACACAAAATCAATCTTCGACTTCGATTGTTGGTGTGGCTCGTCTAAATGTCGCCAAAGATTGACAGGCAACGACTGGCAACTGCCCGACCTACAAAAACGCTATTCGGGCTGGTTCGCCCCGCACGTCGCCCGCCTAATCAAGCAATCGCAGCCCTAGTCGGCGTAAATATATACGTATATATACGTTTCGCTTATGGGGTGCGAAATTGTTGGCCGGCGGCATCTTCATAAAGCTTGACCACCGACATCTCGCCCGACTTCGCCCCATATTTGGCTAGCGCGGTCTGGTGCAGGCGCTCGACAAGTTTGGCAACTGCAATGTCGATGCCGGTTCGCTCACCGAGTTCGAGCCCCAACTGAATATCTTTACAAACAAGATCGAGTGTGAACCCGTCGTCATAGTTGCCGAATTCGAACACACTGTTGATGTCAAATTCCAAAAAGTTCGATTGCGAGGGCGATGCACACAACGCCTTTTGCAACAAGCGCAGGTCGATGCCAAGTTTCGAACTCAGCGCCAACACTTCGGCGGTGCCCGTGGCATAGATAAACCACAACAAGTTCAACAGCACTTTGATGCCGTATCCAGCGCCGTTGGGGCCGGCATAGTAAATCTGGTCGGGCATTCCGCCGAGTGCGCGAAACAGCTGC
>CAYOVI010000110.1:0-2221 GCA_964407365.1 uncultured Ferrithrix sp. | reverse complement strand
TCATAAAGCTCATGGCTTCCGCCCACAAAAATTTGCAGCGCAGCCGATGTTCGCGATTCACCGATCGGCGCTTTTGCCAAAAATGAAACCGGCGCATCGAAAACTGCGACACCACGTGGCCCGGCAGCGGCAATGATCTCATCGGCAATCACCGACGATGAAGTGCTCATGTCAATAAACGTGCTGCCAGTTTTCATCGCAGCCAGCGCGCCGCCTTTGCCGATCATCACCTCGCGCACTTGTTGTGGCCCGGGCAAAACCGTGATCAACACATCAACTTGTGCCGCAACTTGCGACGGGCTTTCAGCCCAAACCGCCCCACGCATCACAAGATCGTCAGCCTCAGAACCTTGCAAACTGTTGACCACTAGTTCGTAGCCAGACGACAACAAACTCAACGACATCGGCTTACCCAAGTTGCCAAGGCCAATCATTCCAACAATTGGTTTCAACTCGCGTTGCGTCTCGCCCATAGTCGGCGATTCTAAATCACCAAATTCGCCAACCACCATTCGAGTGCACACATGCGTGCATGGCAACATCAATAAAAGTTATACCAACAGTTATACCGTTGCACTATAATTGTGGCGTGGCACAAAAAGTCGGGCCCAAAGGCCAAGTTGTAATACCGAAAAAGTTTCGCGACGAATTAGGCATCGAACCTGGTGACGAAGTAGTAGTTTCGCTTTCTGAAAACGGCGTGCTGATTCAATCAGTTCATACGACCAAAAATTTACGAGGAATATTCTCGGGCTCTGGCATGCTCGAAATGCTGATTTCTGACCGACGCAAAGAACCGCGATGACCGTTTGCCTCGACTCATGGGCGGTTATTGAATGGCTTGAAGATCGTCCCTCGGCTGCACTCGTTGAAAAGGCCATTGCCTCTCGCCCGGTCATCAGTCTTGTAAATGTTTGCGAAGTGCTCTATATAATTTCAAAAAAGCACGGCGAAAAAGCCTTAAATCAAGTGCTGCCCGCGCTTCGACAAAAGTTGCGCTTTGTCGAAGTCGATCAAGATCTAGCAGTGTCAGCTGCAAAGATTAAGGCGACCTACAAGATGGCGCTCGGCGACGCGTTCTGTGTAGCAACTGCACTCGCCCACAATGCAAAAATCTTTACAGGAGACCCCGAAATCATTCGCGCCAAAGGCAACTGGAAAGTTCAAGATTTGCGCTAGTGGGCGACTTTGCGCCCTCAACTACGTTTCAATCTCACTTCTACTTCTCTAATTTGCTCAGCCGGCGTCTCGCAATAACGATGCGATATTCAGAACCGCATCAGCGTGCACTTTTGCTTGGTCGACATTAAGTGTCTTACCCAACTCGACCACAAACGCCATGCTCTTTGGCAACGTGGTTCGCTGCCACGTGGCAGCAACCCCTGTATATCGCCCGCCAGTGATCCGCTTAATTGGTATGCCCGTCGCGCGCGAATATGCGCTGCGCAATTTGCCCTCAAGGCCCTGACCCGGCGAAATAATATTCAAGTCTTGGTGATACCAAATGCCAAGAGCGGGTTTGATCTCGCGCATAAAGGCGACCATTGCTTTTGTTTCAGGTTCAGATGCGCGACTTGGGCCCGCGAACTGCCAGTAACCGGGCTTGCCCATTTTCGCCCATCTATACGGAAAGTTGCGATTGAGATCGACCATGTTGGCATTGCCTCGTTGATCAAGAGCGGTGCCATCTGGGTTCATCGTCGGCACAACCCACAGATTTATTCCCTCGGGTATCTGCTTGGTCACTAATTGATTCGTGATTAACAAACCGGCATCTTCGTCGCCATGAATAACCCCGATGACGACAACAGTGACACCGTTCGGGTCGCCCATGCGAAATGCTTCAAGCACACGACCCTCAACAGACTGACCAATTATTCGCCGCTCAGAAATCAGTGGCGACTGCGCACCAACCAAATCTGTTGACAGCACCGAGCACAATAAAACTGCGACTAAGAGAACTACTTTTGTTTTTCGCACGATATTCCAAGGCTTAGGCACACAAGAACTCCCGAATTAGCCCAAAGCTAGTTCATCAACTGCATCTATTGACTAAATACACTAAAACCCATGTCTGGCATTAGGCGGCTAAATCATGCGGTGCTCTACGTCACCGACGCCAAAAAGAGCGCGGCCTTTTATTGCGACGTGCTCGGCTTTTCAATCGTGCAAGACACTGCCGGTGGTCGTGCGATTTTCATTCGCGCGGGTGGTTCGACAA
>CAYOVI010000109.1:0-5171 GCA_964407365.1 uncultured Ferrithrix sp. | reverse complement strand
AGACTTTTTCGCCGTGCTTGCGCTCAATGGCTCCAAAATGCCTGCTGCGATCAGATTCAGCGATTGGCATCTCTTAACGTGCGACCATTACGAGGCGAGAGTGCCTGAAAACACCTGCCACGCAAGCAACGATTTTGCCACCAGGCTCAGCACGATATATGTGCGTTCGCCTCGCAAATAATTTGCCCATTTGCCTTGAGCTTTGTATTGCTTGTATTGCACGATTGCAAAACAGTTGAAAAAGATGAATAGCGAGACAACGATGCCATAAACAAAACCTGGTGTCGTCGATTCCACCGGGCCCTTTGGCGAGAGAATGTTGATCAAGGTTGCAACCCACGGAATAATGCCGGCGATGCAACCAAACCAAAACGGCAAAAGATCGCCGTCACCTGGTGTCGCATATTTTTCTTGCAACCATCCAAACAAGATCATGCTGATGTTGACGCCAGCTATGCCCATGAGTGCGATGTAGTCAGCGGTGCCATTGAGTTGCAAAATGACGATGATCATGATCGTCGATGAAAGCGAATATTCAACCCATCGAAATACGTTTATATGGTTCTTTAAACCCGCTGTATATTTCGTGAACATTGTCGGCGAACTGATCAAAAAATGGAAAAAAGCCGAGAGTGCCAAAAAAGCGGCAACCATGTATCCGATTTTTAAATTGAACAAGTTGATCGGTTCGGTGAAGTTGCCAGTTCCCGGTGCCTCAGTCAAATAAATGGCGTTGACAGGCAATTTTGCGTCGTTGGTCAAAACCAAGATCGCCAGCATCGACACGAGATGCAACACACCAGCAATTATGTTCAGGCGCTTAAGTTTGCTGACTTCACTGTCGATATTTGCGTTCAATTTGGTCTCCCGTTGATTTGCAAAATTGTTTGGCAACTTCACTTTATTACATTCGCGGTTAGCGTGGTTTCATGTTCTCAGACAAATTGTTTCCGAAAAATGTTGAATATCCGTTGATTCACACACGGCAATATCAAGTTCAGGCATTTCGCATGTCAGACGTTCGCTTTTTGCTTCGCGGGGCGATCGTTGACGAAAAACCAGCCGGCCTCTATATAGATCGCGACCCAGACCCGATTTGGATGCATCACATGGTCGTTGAGCTTGAGATCGTTTACCCAAGCTTTCTGATCGAAAAGGCGAGTGCAAAGTTCGAAAAACATCCGCACCTGACCTGCACAGATATCACCGACAAATATAAAAAACTCGAGGGCATGTCAATTGCACGCGGCTTTAACGCCAAGGTACGCGAACTCTTCGGCAGTTCTCGCGGTTGCACTCACATCGGGGCGTTGCTTGCCGCCATGGCACCTGTTGCGATTCAAACTGGTTGGTCGATGCGCATAGGAACGGCAATGGCAAGCGACGATGCAATTAAGTCGCAACAAGACCTGCAAGAGCAGCGCATCAAACAATTCGCATCGACGATCAACACATGTCACGTCTGGGACGAACACGGCGAAATGGTCGCCAAGGTTCGCGCCGGCAACGAAATTGAAATGCCGTTGCCAGTCGTGCGTCGTTTGCGCGACCTCGGCCGCGACGAAACCGACTGGCTCGCCGCCCGCAGTTAGCACTACGAAGCTCTCTTCTAAACAAAAGTGGGCGACACCCGAAGGTGCCGCCCACTAAACCCAAAAATCTAATTATTTAGCAAATTGCCAAAGGCTGTCAGTAAGTGTCCAGCCATAGTCAGAACCTTCGGTTGCTGCGATTGCAAACATGATGAGCGCACCACCGGCCATCGAAATGTTCTTGAAAAATCCAATCATCTCAGTTTGTTTTGCCTGAGCGTCAGTTTGTGCCCAGAAGTCGTGCATTTTGAGAGCCATCAAGATCAACAAGATTGCGATGACTAATGCCCCGAGGTCGGCATAAACACCAAGAATTACCGAAAGTCCACCTGCCAAAAGAAGAACTCCTGAAACTAAAACCGAAAGCTTTGCTGCCGGCACTTTCTTGAAGCCTGCATACCCAGCCATTGCCTCTGACTTTGTCAGGTGATTTAAACCACCAGATACGAACATAATCGCGAACAGAATTCGCCCGATCAATAGAACTGTATTCATAATCTCCTATTCCTTTGTTGTTGGAAGTTCTCTGATTGAGAACTAATTGCGCACGCAACTATAACACCCAGATAGTTGCGAGCGCAACTATTTATCTTTGGCCGCTATTATGAGAATGTGGCGAAAACAAATTGGCTCACAAAGCCTGAAATGCTTGCATGGCGTGGCTTCATTGAGCGCTCGGCAGATTTGATCAACATCATTGACAAAGATCTTGAGCCATATGGTCTCGATGGCGGCGACTATCAGTTGCTAGCGATGCTCTCAGAGGCACCAGAACACAAAATGAAAATGTGCGAGCTTGCCCAGACTCTGGGCCTCTCACGAAGTGGCCTTACACGACGAATGGACGGTGTTTTGAAAGCAAAGTATGTCTCGCGGGTTGGTGATCAAAATGATCGACGTGCGGCATTTGCACAAATAACCAAAAAGGGATTGACCCTGATCAAAAAAGTTGCACCTCATCACGTTGCAAGCGTTCGTCGTCACATGATCGATATTTTGTCTCCAGTTGAAATCACCGCGTTTGGCACCGGGTTTGCAAAAATCGGCAAGCGGTTGTCTCAAAAAACTAAGATTTAATTCTTGTCAACCAGTCAACAACAATCGCTTGCGCGAGTTGCTCCGGCGATTTTCGTCGCACTCTGGAGCACGGGCTTCGTAGTTGCACGTTACGCCACTCAAGATGCTGGCCCACTCACTTTTTTGAGCCTGCGCATGTTTCTAGCCTCGGGTTTGCTTTGGCTGATTGCGACCGGTTTGGGCGCGCCACGAATGACCAGAAGCGACTGGTCAGCTGCGACAATCGTCGGCATTTTCATGCACGCCATTTATCTCGGCGGTGTATTTGTGGCCATCGACCATGGTCTACCTTCTGGTCTCAGCGCACTGATAGCCGGTCTGCATCCCGTTGCAACTTCTGTCGCGGCGCGAGTTTTTTTGCGCGAGCAACTGAGTCGCAAACAAATCGTGGGCGTTTTTCTTGGACTCATCGGTGTCTGCGCAGTGGTTGTCGAAAAACTTGAAGCCGTCAATGGCGGTGTCACAACTGCGGCCATGGTCGCAATGCTTATTTCTATTTTTGGCTTGACTGTCGGCACGCTCGTGCAGCGCGCACTTGGCAAACAGATGCCCTTGTTGCGGGGCACCGCTGCGCAATATTTGGCATCTGGGCTGGTTCTGGCGATTGCATCTAGGCTCAGCGAAAGTTGGCGATTTGAAGTTACTGGCAACACCGTGTTCTCGATGTTGTGGGCCGTTGTTGTTCTTTCGCTTGGCGCGGTGTTGTTGATGATGACGTTGCTAGCGCGTCACTCGGCTGCCAAAGTCAGCAGTCTGTTCTTTCTCACCCCAGCACTCAGCACCATTGAGGGCGCAATTTTGTTTGACGAGCGTCTCGGCGTTTTGGCACTAATTGGTCTAGTCGTCGCGATTTTTGGCGTTCGCATGACAATGCACTCAACCACCCCCGCACCCGACGCATCAACCGCATAACCCCCAATATCAAAGAACGTGCCGAAATTTAGGCTTCGGCGGTGGTCAGGTCGGGGCCGAGCACGATCTTGCCTGCAAAGTGGGCCGCGGCAACTGCGATCCAATCAGCTTCTTGACCGGCTTGCATTGCTGGCACATAGTGAGTCAACATCAAAGTTTTTACACCGGCGCGAGTCGCAGTCTTCGCCGCATCTTCAACGCTCGAGTGATAATCGAGAATATCGTTCGTGCGGGCGGCCAGTGCAGGCATAAATTGCTTTACGAGCTCGAGCAAATCGGGTCGCAACACCGTCTGTACGTAAATATCTGCACCTTTGCAAAGCGCATCTAGTTCGTCGCATGGCACTGTGTCGCCAGCAAGCACAACCGATTTGCCTTCGGCCTCAATGCGAAAGCCAATTGTCGGTGTCACTGGTCTGTGATCGGTTCGACCCACGATTACACGAGCGTCACCAATATTGAACTCATCGCCAGGTGCAACTTCGTGCACCACAACTTGCATGCCTGGGCCACTTCGTAAATCAGCGTGGTGATCGTGACGATATTTTTGATCTGGGGTCAGCATCGCCATCATTGCATCCACTACTTTTTGCGTGCCAACTGGGCCATAAATCATTGTCGGCGTTGCCAAGGGGCTAAGTATCCAACGCGTCGTTACGAGGTCGTTCAAATCTGTTATGTGATCGCTGTGCAAATGGGTGATCAATATCGCTGAGATAAATGGCACTGGCACACCAGCTGCGGCAAGTCGCATCGCCACGCCACGACCGCAGTCGATCAAAATATTTTGGCCCGCACATTGCACCAACGTCGAGGGCCCTGCACGATGCGGGTCAGGTATCGGGCTGCCCGTGCCCGTCAGCGTCACCTTCACGGCGTGGGCCTATGCGTTGAGTTTTTCGGCGAAGAAATCGAGAATAATTTCGGCGCGTTGCACACGATGTATCGGTGATCCTGATCGCGACAATTCGTGAGTCTCGCCAGGAAATCGATAGAACGTCACGTCTTTTTTGAGCAGACGCAATGCCATAAACAACTCTTCGGCTTGGTTTATCGGGCAACGCAAATCATTTTCGCTGTGAATTATCAACATCGGCACTTCAATATTGCGCACATGACGAATTGGCGACATGCGCACATATTCTGCTTCGTCTTCGAGATGATTTGGCCCGTGTTCGACACGAAACACAGTGCCGATATCGCTCGTCCATTCTTCTGACAACATGTTGTTGACCGCACGCTCGCTGCAAATCGCCGCGAACCTGTCGCTGTGGCAGCCTGCCAACATCGTTGCCATATATCCGCCGTAACTTCCGCCGAGCATGCCGACACGTTTGCGATCGATGAATGCATATTTTGCTAGCGCGCCATCGAGCACCGCGAGAACGTCTTTGACATCTGCGTCGCCCCAACCAGTGCCTGGTGCAACCGGGTGTTTGCGACCGAGAATTGCTTGTCCCCACGCTTGCTCGCGCCCACTTGAACCGCGCGGGTTGCTCATCAATACGACAAAACCGGCAGCCGCTTGCATTTGAGCTTCGTCAAAATATGTCTCGCCATATTGTGTGTGCGGCCCGCCGTGCACGTTCA
>CAYOVI010000108.1:0-5266 GCA_964407365.1 uncultured Ferrithrix sp. | reverse complement strand
GCGAATCGGTTGTTTGAGTTGGCTTTGAAGTTGTTTCTGTCGAATTTGAGCAACTAGCAAGGGTGATTAGGGCAAAAACTGAGGCAAGTCTTTTTGCAGATTTTCTTGCCATTTCATCATTTTAGCGGTAATGAGAATGATTCTCATTACGGTCGACCGCTATTTTCCTAATGCTTTGTTGATTTGTTCAGTCAAAGCTTCAGTTTCGACTTCGCCACTAATTCGCAAGGCGACTTTGCCTTGTTCATCAAGCAAAACAAAGAATGGAAAACCCGAGACCCCCATTGCGTTTGCGGCGGTTTTTTCGCCGCTATCGGTCATTACCGGCCAAAGCGCTGGAAACTCTTCGCGAGCCAACCACTCTGATGGTGGAAAGTTCGGCGAGGCAGGATCAGTCGAAGTGGTGATAGCTATTACATCAAGACCACTTGGCACAAGACCAGCGCTATTCCATTGAACCAAACGGGGCACCTCACGTTGGCAATGCGGGCACCAGTGCGCGAGAAAAACGAGCAAAGTCGGCGCTCCTGGTGTCGTGACAATCGTGTTACCCGTGAAACCCTTGCCCGTGAGCACTGGTGCCGTCATGCCGATTGCTTTGTCGGTGGCCGAGTCAGAGAATTGCGGCAGTGGCTCACCCGTAACTTCGACCGTGTTGAACTCTTCAATGCCGGTAACGACCTCATCGCTACCTGATTGCGTAGCCACGGCAATTATTGCTGCGATTGCGATTGCGGCAGCGATGCCGCCAATCAGCCAGACTGATTTGTTTGACGCAGTATTTCTGGTGTTCATTTGTTCTCCGTTTCGGGAATCGTGATTAGAACTATTGTCGCAAAAAATGCCGTGAATGCCATGAATGCAAGCGTCACAAAACCAAAACTCTCGAACCAGATGAATTCGCAAGGAAGTTTGGCGTCGCAAACGCCGGCGTCCAAATCTGGAAATCGTTCAAGAAACCAGTGGTAGGTCGAAATCGAGCCACCGATAGCTGCCAACACTACGACAATATTTCGTGTGAATCTGAACTTCTTGAAATTGGAAACGATCAAAAAAATTGCCAACGGATACATCGCCCCGCGTTGATACCAACAAAGTCGACAAGGTTTGTAGTTGACAATCTCTGAAAAATAAAGACTGCCGAGCATCGCCGTCGTTGTGATTATTGCGGCAAGTGGAAGGGCAATTTTTTGCATCTCTGAGACGAAAGTTTTTGCCTTTGCGAGCCGAGCGACAATCACGGCAATGCCCAAACCTAGAGCGCCGAGACTGAGAATCGAAAAGAAAAGTTCGAAAACCTCGTTGTTCATCGTGTGCACTACGCTAATTGCCAGAATTTGATTCACTTACGTACATGGGCCCGATGAGGAGCGACTTTAAATGGCGAACCTAAAAGAACAGCTGAAAGCCGATTTAACAGCATCGATGAAAGCTCGCAAGGATGTCGAGACCTCGACGTTGCGCATGGCTTTGGCCGCGATCATGAACGCCGAAGTTGCCGGAGATCAGGCCAAGCAGTTGACAAACGAGCAGATTCAGGCGGTTTTGATTGCCGAGGCAAAAAAACGAGCCGAATCTGCAGACATATATAAGGACGCTGGTCGACACGATGCCGAGGCAGTCGAACGAGCCGAGTTGGCGGTGCTCGAGCGTTATTTGCCGGCCCAGATGAGCGATGCAGAGCTTGAAAAAATCATCGAGTCGGCAATTGCCGAGGCGGCGAACCAAGGCCTGTCAGGCCCAAAAGCGATGGGTGCGGTTGTTAAAGCCGTGCGTGGACAGGCTGGTGCAGGTGCCGATGGGGCCAAAATCGCCAATTTGGTCAAGGCAAAACTGACTTAGAGCGACTTTTGACACCTTTCAGGCAGGCAGGTAGCGTAGCCATCAGGCTCAATGCCTTTTCCGAAGGGGGAAACAAATAATGAAGAAGTTATTCACAGGCAGTCGTCGCAAGATTGCTGCCGTTATGGCAATAGCACTTGTTGCTTCGCTCAGTCAAGTAACAACAAGCTCTGCCTCAGGTGCTAGCACACCCAAGCGCGGTGGAAACATAACGGTTGGTGTTTTCGACTCGTTTGTTGGTTTCTGTATGGCAGACAACTTGGCGAACTCGTCATTGATGGGTGCTCGCACAATTTATGAAACCTGGGTCGAGCAACGCGCCGACGGCAAAATCGTGCCTTATATTCTCAAGTCATTCGATCACAGCGCCGACTACAAGACCTGGAGCTTGGTTGTTCGCGACGGAATTAAATTCCACGACGGCACACCGGTGGATGGCACTGCACTTCTTTTGAATTTGCAGGCATCTCGTGGAGCGCTTTATGTGAACGGATTGCTTGGTAGAAAACCATCTTCGCCGTCTTCGGGCACAGGTGCAGGTTTCTCTGCAAATATCGCTGACGTAGTTCAGACTGGCGCGATGTCAGTGACCGTCAAGCTTTACAACGCAGAGGCCAACTACCCAGAATCGCTTTATGCGTCGGGTCGTAACTTAGTGCGCTCCGTCGCGCAGATCACTGGGCCAAATTGTTCGACAGTGCCAATTGGTACTGGCGCGTTCAAGTATGTTTCGCACAAGTTGACAGAGCTTGTAGTTGCTAAAAACGAAAACTACTGGCGTAAAGACGCCAAGGGTGGCTCGTTGCCATATCTTGACGGCATCACTTTCACATTCTTGCCAGACGCGCAACCACGCGTTAGCGGTGTGAAGAGTGGTTCGCTTGCTGCGTCGATGTTCTCGTCAGCCTCAGAAGCCAAGCAAATTCTTGCTTTGCAAAAAGACAAGAAGTTGACGACGATTAGTTCGCCCCTCGACTATTACCCAACTATTTGGTTGAACCACAAGATCGCGCCGTTCAGTAGCAAGAACGCAAGACTTGCGTTCTCGCATTCGCTTGATCGCGCAAAGTGGTTGAAAGTTCGCCAAAAAGGTTTGGGCGCTGTTCCAGACTCAATCGTTGGTCCGAACAACATCATGTACAACAAGAAGAACTATGCGGGTTATGACCTGAAGAAGGCAAAAGAATACGTAGCGGCCTACACAGCAGAAACTGGTAAGACCCTTGAATTCAGCCTTCCATACGTCAGCGCATCGGCCGACTCGACTGCTAACGCTCAACTCTTGAAAGAGATGGCAGAAGCAGCAGGTATGAAGGTCAACTTGTTGTCAGTAACAACCGCTGAAGCCATCCTCAAGGCATTCCCGATGCAGTTTCAGTTATTGCCATTGTTGTTGATGGAAGGCACGGGAACTTCGTTTATTCTTCCTTTCCTCGTCAGTGACACATCAGGTGGCAACCCAACGCACTTCTTGCGCGTAACAGCCAAACTTGCACCAGCATTAGCCGCCTTGAACGGGCTCTACGGCATCTTGAACATTTCATCGTTTAAAGATGAGGTGAGTGAAAACTTGCTGTTCGCAGCGCGTGCCGAACCGAATCAGGCAAAGGCTAAAAAGCTTTATGCTCAGGCAACTGCACAACTGCAGGCTGAGGCTCGCGTGACGAACATTTCGTTCTTGGAATACACACTGACTTATAACAAGCTCGGTGGTGTTGGCGAGTTGGGTCTAGCAGCGGGTGGTCCACGTCGCTTAATGACAAACTTCGGAATTGACTGGACAGGTGTTTGGTCAACCAAGTAATTCATAATTAATTCAAAAAGGGCGGTAGCGCGCAAGCGCTACCGCCCTTTTTGTTTAGTTGCCGACCTGATTGGTTCTCGTCTAGCCTGCTCTGAGCGATAACCAGAGACAAATAAAAAATATCGAGGGGAACCGGTGTCGAAGTTCAGTTTTTGGTTACAACGAGTTGCACAACTTCTGATTGTTCTGCTTCTGGTTACGTTCGGAGTTTCGTTGTTGCTTCGTCTTATCCCCGTCGATTTGGCGACAATCTTGTTACCTGCTTCAAGTGAAGTCGAACGCGATATTTTGCGTGCTGAACTTGGCTTTGATAAGGGTCCGATCGGCTATTACCTGCAGTGGCTAAGCAACTTCGTGCAGGGCGACATGGGCAAGATCTATTTTTCGGGTGGCACCGAAGAAGTTTCGACTCATTTGAAAAATGCAATGCCGCGTTCTCTTTTGTTGATGGCGTATACACAATTCTTTTCGCTTGCGATTGCGATACCGCTTGGCGTCTTGTCGGCATATCGGGCCGGTCGCCGAGCCGACAAGGTGATCAGCAATTCGTTGTTTGCTCTTTCATCTGTACCAAATTTTGCCATTGCACTGCTACTTGTATTATTTGTCGGAGTTAAGTTTTCGTGGCTGCCGACTTTGGGGTATGCGCCAATCTCTGATGGAATATGGGAGCACTTTAAATACATGATCATGCCTGTTATCAGTTTGAGTATCGGGCTAATCGCAACCTATACACGTTTGTTGCGTGCCGACATGATCGCCGCATTGCGCGAAGACTATGTGACGATGGCCGCATCTAAAGGTTTGAGCGATAAAAGAATTCTTTGGCGGCATGTGTTTCGACCATCGAGCATGACGCTGTTGACTTCTGCTGCGTTGAGCATGGGTGGATTGATCGGTGGCGCAATCGTTATTGAGAGTTTGTTTGCTACATATGGAGTCGGTTTTGAAGTCTTTGCGGCTATTGCAGGTCGCCAATACATCGCCTTGCAGTCAACTGTGGCCGTGATCGCCTTGTTTTATGTCTTTTTCAATCTTGTGGTTGACATCAGTTCGGGTTTTGTAGACCCGCGCACCCGAGATCGGAGAGTAAATGCCTAAGTTTACGAAGCCAACTTGGTTTGCAATTGGTTGGCTTGGCCTGATGATGTTTTTTGCCGTTTTTGGATGGGCTCTGCCATTCAAATCTTGGAACTATGTCTATGACGACGCCCTCGAGGTTGGTCTATTTTCAAGTGGGCATTTTTTGGGCACAGACAGCAACGGCTATGACCTTCTTTCATCGATAATCGCGGGCACCCGAATGAGCATTTTCATCGCCGTTGCCGCCGTGGGCCTGGGGGGTTTTATTGGCAGCGTGCTTGGAATTTTAGCCGCCTATCTTCGGGGCAAAGTCGACACGGTTATGGTGACTATTTTTAACGTTGGTCTATCGGTGCCGAACTTGGTTTTGGCCTTGGCACTAGTTTCGGTTTTGGCGACGAACGTCGACATCAACCAGGCGGTGCCAACTTGGCGTCGCGTGATGGTTTTGATCATTTCATTGACCATAGTTTTGATTCCCATTTTGGGTCGCATAGCGCGCGGGGCGACCTTGTCATGGGCTGGCCGCGAGTTCGT
>CAYOVI010000107.1:0-5270 GCA_964407365.1 uncultured Ferrithrix sp. | reverse complement strand
TATTTGCTACACGGTGCGAACCGAGTCGTATTATTTGGCTCGAATTAAAGAAGGAAATGTCATAAAGCCACAGACTATTCGAAATCCAAATGAGCAAGTTTACGTTGCTGTTGCCGACTCGTTGTGCCGTGATGGGTCAAAAGTATTGAGAATGGGAAAAGATCTCGATACAAGTTTAGACAAAAACACCAACATTATTGATTACGCCAAAAATTTCAGAACAGACTTTCTTGACGTTTATTTGCTGAGATACTGTAAATATTTACTAACTGGAAATACAGGTATGGTGACGATGCGTTGGATCTGGAATGCACCTTGCGTTACCGGAGACTCTTACCTGATTTGGCGTTGCCAGATATGGACCGATATTTATTTGCTTCAACGAGTTTGGCTTACGAGAGAAAATCGGCTAGCTACTTTTAAAGAGATGCTTCATCTTGAGGGTTACTCGGAAGAGAAGCATCAAGAGAGTTTGGGGGTAAGGCTTGTAAAAAATACCCCTGAGGAGATCAAAGCAGCCTGTGACGAAATGAATGCCCGCATCGATGGCACATGGGTTACGACTGAAGAAGATGAGAAACTACAGCGTCAATATCAAGATTTGATAATCAGATATTCAAATAAACCCGAGTGGAATGGTGGGGGGAGGATCGGGGCGCAGTTTTTGCGCGACAATCAAGATTTGTTGCGCTGATCGCTAATAAATTTCACTTAGTGAGCCAATAGCGTAATAGGGGTGAGCGACGACATCCTTGACGTTGATTTATTGGCCTTTGAAAAGGGCAGTGCAACCTCACGCAAAGCCGTGGTTGACGGCGTTCGTCGAAGCCTAGAGACGGGCTTTGTCTACACGAGCCATGATCTTTCTGAGGATCTACTCGATACGGCATACGGAATGCTGGCTGAATTTTTTTCAAAATCGACCGAAGAAAAGCAAAAGTTTGTCGCCCATGGCACCAACGGCCAGACCGGTTATACGGGAGTTTTGCTCGAGACCGCCGCGTCAAGCGACAAACCCGACTGGAAAGAAATGCTCAACTGGTCGACTCCGATTCCCGAAGGGCACCCACTGCGACGACGTTACCCGCAGTCGTATCCGACCCAACTTTTGCCCGAGACAGCAGTGCCCGGCATAACCGACGTTCTTTATAGGTTCCACGATGCAATGATCGATCTGCAAACGAGATTCTTGCGCATCATTGCTGTGGGTATCGGTTGTCATGAGACATTCTTTGACGAAATGGTCAATTATGGTTCGGCCTTGACGCGTGCAATTAGATATCCGCCGATGAAGCAACTCTCGGCACAAGGTCACGTGTGGGCCGCCGAACACGGCGATATCAATTTGATAACTGCGTTGCCTCGCGCAACTGCACCGGGGCTGCAAGTCAAATATAAAGGCGAATGGATTGATGCGATTCCGCCCAAGGGTCGCGTGATAATCAATTCGGGCATAATGCTCGAGCGAATCACAAATGGCGTGCTTCCGATTGGTTGGCATCGAGTGGTCGCCGCACCCGGTTTTGAAGGTGAGCGCTATAGCGTCGTGCAGTTTTGCCACCCACAGCCGAGCACGATGTTGGCGCCTGTGCCGAGTTGTGTGACGCCAGAAAATCCGTTGCGATTCTCTACGATCTCAGCAGCCGACGCCCTAGACGAAGTTATTTATCAGATCAATCTGGTCGAAGATGCACGTCGCGTTGGCGACTAACTAACCAAATGAAAATTGGAGTACTCACTGGTGGCGGCGACTGCCCAGGGCTTAATGCAGTCATTCGCGCGATCGTGCGCAAGGCAACAGACGTAAGTGGCGACAAGGTTTTTGGCTTTTACGACGCTTGGGACGGGGTTCTCGAACAGCGATTTATCGAGCTCACGACCAAAGAGGTTCGAGGCATCTTGCCTAGAGGCGGCACGATTCTTGGCACGCGCCGTGGCAGCCCGTTTGACAAAAGTGACGGTGTTGAAAGCGTAAAAAAAACTTTCAACGATCTCGGTCTCGACGCACTGATCGTTATCGGTGGCAACGGCTCGCTGACGGTTGCTTCGATGCTGTACGAGCAACATAAGTTACCGATCGTCGGCGTTCCCAAGACGATCGATAACGACGTTGTGGGCACCGACGCAACTTTTGGTTTTCAAACTGCAGTGCAGATCGCAACTGATGCCATCGACCGCCTGCACACGACTGCCGAAAGTCACGACCGCGTGATCGTGGTTGAAGTGATGGGTCGTGATGCAGGTTGGATCGCACTTCAAGCGGGCATCGCTGGTGGTGCGACCGCGATTGTCGTGCCCGAAGTGCCATTTGACATCGATGAACTTTCACAAATCGTTCGCAAGCGTCACGATCGGGGCAGATACGCGTCTGTCGTCGTCGTGGCCGAGGGTGCAAAACCCAAGCCCAACACCTTGAAATTGCCCGATAAAAAACTCGATGCTTTCGGTCACGAAAAACTCGGCGATATCGCCCAGATAATTGCCCCGGAGATTTCGGCTCGCACCGGGTTTGAAACTCGGGTCGTGCAGCTTGGCTATATTCAGCGTGGCGGCACGCCAACGAGTTATGACAGAGTTTTGTCGACACGGTTTGGCCTGGCTGCAGTGGATGCCGTGCACGCCAAAAAATTTGGTCAGATGGTCGTGCTCAAAGCTGGTCAAATTGAAACAGTCGAAATGTCAATTACAGCAAATCAGACTCGCACAATCGATTTGAAACTTTTTGCAGATGTGGCGGCAACTTTTTTTGGCTAGCTAAAACCGGCTAGTGGGGCGGACCGAATTGTCGATCGCCAGCATCGCCAAGCCCAGGCACGATGAATGCGTTTTCGTTTAGGTGGCTGTCGACTGATGCCGTGACGATGTGAAGATTCATTCCAGTCGAGCGCAAAAAATCAATTCCCTCAGGTGCAGCCAATACACACGCAATCGTCAGTGGCATCGGCGCACCGCGATCTGCGAGAAGTTTGCAGCCATGGGCGAGCGATCCGCCTGTTGCCAACATCGGGTCAAGCACAAGACACGTGCGAGAGTCGAGTCTCGAGGGCAGTTTGGCGACGTATTCGCTTGGCGCATGGGTTTTTTCATCGCGTTGCACACCAACGACTGCAATGTCGGCGTCTGGCAAAAGCTCCATTGCCGCAGGCAACATGCCAAGACCGGCGCGCAAAATTGGAACTAAAACTGGTCGACTTGCAAGCCCGATGCCGTCTGTTTCAGCCAGAGGTGTTCGCACCCGAGTTTTTCTCGTGGGCAAGTGTCTTGTTGCCTCGGCGACGACGACGAGCGAAAGCCGTCTTAGTTCGGCTCGAAAAAATTGGTTCGTCGTATTCTCGTCGCGCAAATGAGTCAGAGCCTCGGCGGCAACTGGGTGATCGACGATTGTTACATCAACTGCCATGGGTTCCATCATTGCCCAATAGATAGTGTTTATTCAAATGGTGCACATCGAACTCGTCGACAACGCTCAAGATGCCCACCGTCTTGCCCAAGTATTCGCCGAGATTTGGGGCGAAAAGAACTCGATTTCAGTTGACGTAATCGTCGCCATTGTGCATTCAGGTGGTTATGCAAGTCTTGCCGAAATTGGCTCAAATGGTGCGCGCCAAATCGTGGGGGGCTCGTTGGGTCTCGTAGGTCGCGAGAACAACAAACTGCACTCGCACGTGACCGGGGTGGTGGCAAATTTTGCAAATTCGGGTATCGGCACGTCGCTCAAGCAACATCAATGGTCGTGGGCAAAAGAAAAAAGGTTCGCTGCTATTTCGTGGACATTTGATCCTTTGGTTAGGCGCAATGCCCACTTCAATCTGCTTACACTTGGCGCCAAAGTGGTCAGTTACCACCGCGACTTTTATGGCAAACTCGGCGACTCAATCAATGGCGACGACAACACTGATCGGCTGGTCGTTGAGCGCCAAGTCGAAAACTGTGCGGTTGCGCCATCTGCAGGCCCGATCACTGCATTGCCGGGTGATCAATTGATTGCCACGCCAGAAGACATCGTGTCGCTGAGACAAAGCGATGATTTGGCAGATCGAGAACTGGCCAAAAAATCACGCATGCTTCAACGACAAAGTTTCGAAACGGCTTTTGCAGACTCGAAATTTGTGCGAGGCTTCACCAGCGATGGTTCATATGTACTCACGGCAAAGGTGCGGTAAATAGTGCTGCGATCAATCGAGTTGTGGCGTGGTGGCATCGATCTTGTCTCGCCGTTTCGCACGTCGTTTGGCACCGACACATCGCGCGAATTGCTTTATGTTCACGCGGTGGGCGACAACAACTCTGGCTGGGCAGAGTGTGTGGCGGGTACTGAGCCGAATTATTCAGCAGAATATTTGCAAAATTGCATCGAGGTGATATCGCGTTTTTTGGTGCCAGTGCTAAGAGCTGAATCGACCGCGAAGAGTTTTGTGGCAGATGTCGCACCGATTAGGGGCAACTTTATGTCCAAAGCTTGTGTCGAGACAGCCTTGCTCGATTTGCAGTTGCGCGACCAAAATATTTCGCTCGCCAAATTTTTGGGTGCGACCCGCACATTGGTGCCCTCGGGGGTTTCCGTGGGCATTCAAAACAGTCTGGACGATTTGGTTCGTGTCGTTGGACGATATCTCTCACAGGGCTATGTGCGCGTGAAGCTAAAAATCGAGCCAGGTAGTGACATCGAACTAGTGCGCACCGTGCGCAGAGAGTTTGGCGAAGAACTCATGCTTCAGGTCGATGCCAATGCCGCCTACAAGGTGAGTGACGCTAAACATCTCAAAAAATTGGACGATTTCAATTTGCTGTTGATCGAACAACCTTTGCCCGAAGACGACCTTGCCGGTCATGTCGAACTTGCCAAAAAGATTCAGACTCCAGTGTGTCTTGATGAGTCAATCACTTCTTTAGAGACCGCGCGAGGGGCAATCGATCTCAAGGCATGCTCGATAATCAACATCAAACCAGGTCGCGTGGGTGGCTATCTCGAGGCTAAAAAAATTCATGATTTATGTTTGTCACGCGATGTGCCCGTTTGGTGCGGCGGCATGCTTGAAACCGGGGTCGGTCGCGCGGCTAATTTGGCACTTGCCGCATTGCCGGGCTTCACTTTGCCAGGCGATATATCTGCGTCAAACCGCTATTTCACCCGTGATATAACCCCACCCTTTGAATTGGTGAATGGTCATATAAGAGTTCCCGATAAACCTGGCATCGGTGTCGATCCGCTACCCGAAATGCTCGCTGGTTTCAAAAAAATTGCGTCTTTTGAAATTACAAAAAACTAA
>CAYOVI010000106.1:0-5309 GCA_964407365.1 uncultured Ferrithrix sp. | reverse complement strand
AGCGAGGCGAGTGCGGCATAAACGCGAATATGGCCAACACCTTTTAACGCGCGAAGTGCATACCAAGACCCGATCAAAAAACCCGCATAATAGGCGGTGGTGATTCCACCACTGAAAAGAGTTGGCAAATTTTCGAGTTCGGCGCGAATACCCAGCAACGTGCTGAAGCTTCCCGCTGAAATCATCAAAAATGTGAGCCCGGTGAACAGACCCCAAGTAGCCAAAAGAATCGTGCGACGATTTGCGTTGAGTTTGGGGAAAAACCTCATTTATTTAGTCAAGCATCTGCAGTTGATGCGACTGAGTTTTTGCACTTGTCTGAAGTCGTGAAATCGCTGCAACAATTAGCCCCGTAATCAACTAGCCTGACAGCGACTCGGGTCGCTAGCTCAGTTGGTAGAGCGACGGACTTTTAATCCGCAGGTCCAGGGTTCGATCCCCTGGCGACCCACTTTTACATGCGCCAGTTCGAATTTATTTGAAAACTTCGACTCAGTTGGTGGCGAGTCGTTGCATACGGTGGGCGAGGCGCGAATGAGAATTGAGCATCGTCTCTAGTTTTGTATTTACCAGCGCATAGTTGCGCACGACTTGTTTGCCGTGCACGATTGTGTCGCGCGCCGCAATCGGGCCGCAACGAAGCCAGGCCTCGATCGGGTCGGCAATCGCCCCGGCAAAAGCCGGACCAGTCAAAGACCAAATTGCCACGTCGCCTACGCTGCCAACCGACAACTCACCTATCTCACCAATTCGCCCAAGACATCCGGCCCCGCCACGAGTGGCACATTCGAGTGCCATGCGCGCCGTGCCTGCACCAGCCCCGCTGCGCAATTTGGCCAACAACATTGCCTGTCGGGCCTCTAGCCACATCGAGGCACTATCAGCCGAAGATGAGCCGTCGACCCCGATGCCAACGTGCACGCCCGCATTTCGCAGATCGACGACCGGTGCGACACCTGACGACAAAATCAAATTGCTGCTCGGACAGTGTGCAACCCCTATTCGTGCCGCACCAAGCCGCGAAATTTCATCTTGATTTGGCATCACACAATGGGCCAGCCAGGTGCGGTCGCTACACCAGCCGACGTCTTCTAAATAATCCATGGGTCGACAGCCAAAGGTTGCGAGCGAAAACTCGTCGTCCTCTGAGTTTTCGGCAAAGTGCGTGTGCAATCGAACATCAAGTTTTGCCGCAAGTTCTGCTGAGTCGACCATCAATTTTTTCGTCACCGAAAAAGGTGAGCACGGTGCAAGAGCTACGCGCACCATTGCGCCATTTGAGCGATCGTGGTGTTTGGCGACTGCGCGCGCCGATTCATCGAGAATCACATCATGATCTTGCACCACGTCATCTGGTGGCAAACCACCATCTTTGACTGACAGCGACATTGAGCCACGGGTGGGGTGAAATCGCATACCCAAATCGACAGCCGCGGTAATTTCGGCGCTCAACAAATCGCCGGCACCTTTCGGGTGCACATAAAGGTGATCGGTTGAAGTTGTGCACCCAGATAATGCAAGTTCAGCCAAACCGATCCAGGCCGAAACATGGGCAGACTCTTCATCTAGGGTTCGCCACAACGGGTATAAAGACTTCAACCAACCGAATAACGGTGCATTAGTCATCGGTGGAAAAGCCCTGGTCAAGTTTTGATAGAGATGATGATGGGTATTTATCAGACCAGGTGTCACCAAGCAATCGGTTGCATCAATGATTTGCTTTGCTGTTGGTGGCACGCCACTGCCGATCGCCGATACAAAACCGTTGCTGATTGCCACCCAGCCATTGTTAATTTCTCTTCGGTTTTCATCCATCGTCGCAACTAGCGACGCATGACTGATTAAAAGATCAACAGGTTCTGAATTCAGATGTTTAACTCGCGAAGCTCACTCTTTGAGTGTCTTTCATCGGCATCGCGATAAAGCAAGTGACCAAGTAACGCGGCAATGCCGGCCGTTGAAAGACCGACAACTATCGGAAATGCCAGCAGTGCCAGAACAAGAATTAGTGCACCGGCCATTTTATTTCTCCGGCCTGTAGGCCCAGGCCTCGATCTCTACTGCGCCATTTGCTGGCAACGATGCAACACCAATTGTGCTTCGCGCAGGTCGAGACGTGCCAAACCCTTCGACATAGGCATCGTTGAATGTCGTGAACGTATCCATATCGGTCAAGAAGCACATCGTTTTTTTTACGTCGGCGATAGTGGCACCAACAGACTTGAGTTGTCCCTTCAAATTTTCAATTGCTTGCGCAGTTTGCGCCTTGACACCACCACTAACGATCGCGCCGTCTTTGAGCCCGAGTTGTCCCGAAACAATTATCCAGTCTCCTGCGCGCACTACTGGGGTGTAGGGCCCGATTGGTGCTTGTGTTTTTGCCATGTTGCAATCGTAGATGATCAGTTGGGCAATACGATAACTCGGTGCGCCAAATCAATCGTCGTAGTTTTATTTTTGGATCGGTTTCTGCACTCGGCTTGAGTTCGGCATTGAATTCGCTTTCTGCGTGCACGACGCCTAACTCAGGAACAACTCAGGCTCTGCCACGAGACGTGCAGCTCGTTCAAAGATTTCCACAGGTTTTGGTGCCAGGTGAGGTGCGGCTACCAATCTCTTTGGCCGGGAAGTCGGGAATGATCACCACAGAAAGCGATTTTGTATTCCCAGGGTCACTTGTCGCCAAAGTCGTCGATCTTTCAATCGACAAAGTCATCGTCGAAAACTTGAATGCAGAGTTACACGGCGCCGAGTTTGCCATTCCTTATTATCCGTTTCGTTTAGAAATCAGTTCAGCTGGCAATTATTTGCTGATCGTCGAGGGCGGGTCTGAAGATGGTGCAGCGTTCAGTGTGCTCGAGCGTGAACAGGTACTTGTGCCATTAATTGGCGACACCTTGCCCGCATTTGATACTCCGACTTTCGATGATGCTCGTTCAGTCGAGCCGATCTGCACTCGCGCGCCAAAACCGTGCCCATTTCATCAAATGACATTGACCATGGCTCTGCAGAAAAAGTTGCCAGTTGCATATTTGATTGGCACTCCGGCCCATTGCTCTACAGGCACTTGCGCCCCTGCATTAGAAGAACTTATGAGCACGGCCGAATCTTTGGGCGAAAATGTGGCGTTCGTGCACGCCGAGGTTTATGCCGACGAGCAGGCGACAATTGTTGCCCCTGCGGTTAAGGCTTTCGAAATGACTTATGAACCGGCGTTATTTATCACCGACCAAAACGGCAAGATCGTCGACCGGCTTGATGCCGTTTTCGACAAAAAAGAAATTATCGAATCGCTAAATCAGCTGAAGCTTTGACCACAACCGCAACTGCGCGATGCGTTGGGGTTGGTGATCTTGAAGCCGGCGTCTTGCAGGCCATCGTTATAGTCGAGGCTCGCACCTTCTAGTAGTTGCATTGAGGCTGGGTCAACAACAACCTTGACCTCGCCGAATGTTTTTACGACGTCATCGGCCGCAAACTCTCCATCAAAGAACATTTCATATGAGTAGCCAGAACACCCACCAGGTCGCACTGCCACACGCAATGCGAGGTCAGACGCATTTTCAGACTCGAGAAGTTGCTTTACTTTTACTGCTGCTTTGTCTGTGAGGGTGATCATTGAGAGGTCTCCGTTACTTTTTTGACTACGAACAATATTACCGCCCCTTCTAACAGTCAGTTGTGTCAGGTAGTTTTATATATATGACTGCCCGCCGAGTGCAGCCCCCAACACCAGCCGAAGTCACCAATCTTCTTCGCGCCGTTATTGACCCCGAGCTCGGTGACAACATCGTTGATCTCGGTATGGCCACTGGAGTAACGGTTTCAGACGAGGGTTTGATCACTATTGGCATCAAACTCACGATCAAGGGTTGCCCATTGCGCGCGCAAATCAAAAATGACGTCGAGTCGCGGGTGACGACCCACCCCGGTGTCACAAAGGTCAAAATTGAGTGGGGTGAAATGAATGCAGATGAGCGAACTGCAGTCATGACCCGAGCCCGATGGAATGCCAAAGAAAACGCACCTGCGACTCAAATTCCGCTCAATACCCGCATTTTGGCCATCGCTAGCGGCAAGGGTGGTGTCGGCAAGAGTTCGGTAACGGTGAATCTCGCAGCCGCTCTTGCCAATCAAGGTTTGACCGTCGGAGTTCTTGACGCCGATATCTGGGGTTTTTCTGTGCCACGAATGTTGAATATGTCAGATCGCCTTGAAGCAAAAAATATTGAGGGTAGCCAAAAACCCAAGATGATCCCTAATGAGCGCGTGATTGGCAAAGGCCTATTGAAAGTTGTCAGCACGGGCATGCTCGTCGAAGACGAAAGCACCGCGTTGATGTGGCGTGGTTTGATGCTGACCAAAGCGGTAGAACAATTTTTGCACGACGTGCATTGGGGCGAGCTTGACTATTTGCTAATCGACATGCCCCCAGGCACGGGTGACGTTCAGATGGGTTTGGCTCGAATGTTGCCGCGCACTGACCTGATCATCGTCACGACCCCAGCGTTGTCGGCGCAAAAAGTTGCGATTCGTGCCGCAGACATGGCGCGACGCAGTTTTTTGCGCATCGCAGGTGTGATCGAAAATATGAGTGCGTTCAGTTGTGAGCACGGCAACAGTTATGCGCTATTTGGCAGTGGTGGAGGGCAAAATTTGGCCAACGAAATCGGCTCAGAGTTGCTCGGTCAGATACCTATTGAAAGCGATGTCAGCCTTGGCAGTGACAGTGGTGAACCAGTAGCGATTCGTGGTGCGGGAATGGCAGCTGAAGTATTTCGAGATATCGCCAAAAAAATTATTTCGCAAACTGTGCCAGTGACTGAAATGGCTGGTTGTTCGGCTCGCATGCTCGAAAGCGTCGCCGTGGCGCTCGGCGAAAAACCCAAAAAATAGAAATTAATAGTCGGGGTGTTCGGGCATGATTATGCCAATGACCTTGCCGTCGCTGTTCGTGCGCAGGCGGGGCAATATCGCCACTGGATTTGCGACTTTTTTGGCCGCGGTGAGCACATCGGCTGTCGTTTTGTGTGCTGCGAGAAATTTCAGATTTTCTGAGGTTGGTGGAAACATCGCCAGCTCACCACTCCTCAGTTTTTCGAGCGCAGTTTTAGGATTGATCCATAAACTTGCAATTGTTTCATGAGAGTCATGCAACGGCACCTGTGACTTTGGGGCGTCGGCGACAAAAAAACGAGTATCAAATCTTCGGTCTTCGCCAACGGGTGTGATCCAGTGACTGACGTAGTGAATTGAGTCGGTTACCAACTTGAGGTTTTCTTTTGCGCACAGGTCGATCAGTTTCAGCG
>CAYOVI010000105.1:0-5357 GCA_964407365.1 uncultured Ferrithrix sp. | reverse complement strand
ATCGGCACCAGGGCAAAAGAGCATGCGGCAATCAAAAGTGAGCAACCTATTAGACGATTGCCATAGCCCCGGTCGTAGCCACGCGCGAATATTTGGGTGCCAACGACGTAGCCAAAACCGTAAGTCACCAATATCAAGCCGACCGATGCCAGGTTTGCATTTACTTGCTCGGCCAGAAGCGAAAGCGATGGCCCAACCAAACCAAACGAAAGACCAACGACCAAAAAGGCACCGAAATAGGCACGATGTGACCGTGTCGGTTGTTTCGCGCTGGCTGTCGAACTCACCCTGTGCAGGCTAGGCGTTGGTCGTTGCTCGTCTTGGCATTGCTGATTGCTTCGGAAAGCAATTTTGACACGACATCACTTCGCGTCGCCCACGAGCGATTATCAACCAACCGACTAGTTGCCCACAATATGCCAACGAGTTCGCCCGAATCATTCAATAGAGGTGCACCCGAATTGCCCACCTCAATTTTGAGCTCGACTTCGAGCCCTGGTCTCGTCACCTTTTTGCGTCTATATATGTCTTGGGTGTTAATTTTCAACCTTCGCTTGATTTTTGCCTTGCGAGTGAACTGTTTGGTTTCGTCGAAAGCAACAAAAACCACGTTCGAACCAGCATTGGCCTGACCCAAGACGACAGGTTTGAACAACTCATTTTTGGTTGGTTGCTCAAGTTCGAGCAACGCAACATCTTGGTCGATGTCGATTGCGGCAACTAGGGCATCAAACGTGCCACCGCTAGAAGTGGTGATGCGGTTTGAACTTTGACCGACAACACCGTGAGCGACCGTCAAAAAATAGCCACCTTCGATAAAGGTGCCCACCGTGCGAGTTTCGGCGCTGCGACAACCCGAAGAAGTTATTAGCACGACCGATTCTGTCTTTGCCTCAGGACTTTTAGATTGTGAATAAATGAACAGACCAGAAACACCGAGACAAAAAACCGTTAGGAGATAAATTTTGACTCTGATTTTGAAAGACAATAGTTGAAGGCGTCTGTATCCACTAGTTTTGATAGTGAAAAATAGAAAGAACTCGAGATGGCAAAAACAAAAGTTTCAGTTGTGGATCGTCTGGTGGGTAACCCGATTTCTTGGGGAGTATGTGAAGTGCCCGATTGGGGTTTTCAGCTTGATGCTCGAACGGTGCTCGGTGAGATGAAAGCGGTCGGTTTGAAAGCCACCGAACAAGGACCTGTGGGCTATCTCGGCAGCACCCCAGAAGAGGTTTCAAGAGTTGCCAACGAGTTCGGCTTGCCAATTGTCGGTGCATTCGTGCCGTTGATCATGCACGATCGTGCCCAGCGTGAAACAATGCGCAAGGCGGCTCATTTTTCGGCAAACCTTTTGGGTAAAACTGGCAAAGGATTTTTCATTACGGCCGTCGTGGTTGACGAAGGCTGGGGCAAGCGCTTCAAACTTTCTGATGCACAGTGGCAAGCGATGTTCGACGGATTTGACGAAATCGATGAAATTTGCGCCGAATATGGCATCAAACAGGTTCTGCACCCGCATCTGAACACGTTGGTCGAGACGCAAGACGATGTAAATCGTGTTTTGGAAGGCTCGACCGTGCGATGGTTGCTTGATACAGGTCATTTACAAATCGGCGGCACCGACCCTGTCAAATTTGCGCGAGAAAATTTCTCGAGAATCGATCATTTCCACGTCAAAGATGCAAAGATGAGCGTGGCCAACAGGTTCTTGGCAGGTGAAATCACTTTGATGGAGGCGACTCGTGACGGTGTTTTTTGCGCAGCAGGCGATGGCGACGTGAAAATTGCCGAGGCAATCGAAGTAATGGAGTCGAATGGCTATGACGGTTGGTATGTGCTCGAGCAGGACATGGCGATAGTTGGCGACCAGCCACGTGATGCCAAAATTTCGACTGCCGGCGTGCGCAGAAGCATCAGCTATTTGTCAAGACTGGGTTAGTCGGTTTAAACCAGTCAGCCCCAGTATTTCGGATTTCTTACCCAATTTGTCGGGTTTGCCCTGCCAGCCCTTGTGGCTGTAGTTTTGTTGCGGCAGGAAACTCCTGCGCGTTTAAAAACAACCATAAGGGGAGAAATAAATGAAAATTCGCAAAACTTGGGGAGCCGTTCTCGGTGCATCAGCACTGTTGGCGCTCGCCGCTTGCGGTGGTTCGTCAGACTCGTCAGGGTCTGAAGAAGCAACAACAGAAGACTCGGCTGAAGTAACAGCAGGAGAAGACATCACAATCGCAGTTATCACCCACGGTGATGACGGCGTGTTCTGGTCAGTTGCTCAAAAGGGTGCAGAGGCTGCAGGTGCAGCACTTGGCATCACCATGAACTACCAAGGTGCAAACAACAACGCACAAGATCAAGCACAAATGATTGAGCAAGCAGTGACCGACGGTGTAGACGGCATTGCCGTTTCACTAGCTGATCCGAAAGCTCTCGAAGGTGCGCTCAAGAAAGTTGTTGACGCAGGCATTCCATTGATCACTTTGAACTCAGGTTCAGATTTGTTCAAGGGTCTTGGTGCGATCACCCACGTCGGTCAGGACGAGACAATCGCTGGCCGTGGTGCTGGTGAGCGTTTGAAGGCTGCAGGCGGAACCGTAATGCTTTGCGCCAAGCAAGAGCAGAGCAACGTTGCACTTGAAACCCGCTGCAATGCAGCAGCAGAGACATTCGGTGGCAAAGTTATCCAGATCACAACTTCAGGTGACGCAGACCGCGTTGCTCAGCAGGGTGAAATCAAGGCAGCGCTCGATGCAGATCCATCGATCAACGCATTCCTTGGTACTGGTCCAGTAATCGCAGTCGACGGCGCAAACGCAGCCGCTGAACTCGGTCGCACAATGCCAATCGGTGGTTTCGACCTCTCAACCGAAATTCTTGATTACATCAATCAAGACAAGTTGACCTTCACAATTGACCAGCAGCAATATCTTCAGGGATACCTTGCTGTTGTGTTCCTCTACCTCAACGTGACAAACAAGAACACGGTTGGTGGCGGATTGCCAGTTATGACAGGTCCTGGATTTGTTGACAAGTCAAACGTTGTCGCAGTTCAAGAACTTGTTGGCAAGGGAACTCGCTAATTAGTTAGTTGTTCTAATCGGAAGTTGGTCCGCTCGCCTTATGGCGGGCGGACCAACCCGGTTCGATTTGAGAGTTCGAATTGATTTGAGTGTTTGTAATTGTTGGGGGACGAAAGCGTGAGCGAAGTTGACGGTCTGACGCCGACCAAATCTGGTGACGAGCGAATTACATACCGTGGACCAATAAAGAGACTTTTGGTCTCTCCTGAAATTGGCGCATTGATTGGCGCCGTCGTGGTTTGGGCATTTTTCTGGGGCAACGGCGACAAGTTCGGCACCGCCGGTAGCACCGCAAACTTTTTAGATGTAGCTGCACCGTTGGGCATCATGGCCGTGACGGTTGCTTTGTTGATGATCGGTGGAGAATTCGATTTGTCGGCTGGCGTGATGACAGGCGCCAGCGGCGTGACGATCGCGCTAATGGCCAAATATTTCACCGATGGGGGTATTTCACTTTGGGTTTGCATTCCCGCGGCGTTCTTGTTGGCGGGATGCGTGGGGTGGTGGAACGGTTTTTTGGTTAATCGAACCGGACTACCGAGTTTTATCGTGACTCTGGGATCGTTTTTCGTGATCAAGGGCGCGAACCTTGTTTTTGCCAAGCGAATAAATTCGCTCGTCAACGTCGCAGATGTCGACAAGGCGCATGGCTACGGCTTTTTCAAGGCTGTATTGGGTGGTGAAAACAAGTTTGGTGACATGAAATATCGTGACTTGATTTTCATAGTTGGTGGTTTGCTGTTTGCCGTCCTGATGATTCTCGGCTTCATGGAGCAGGCACTTGTTCGAAGAGCAAAGAAGTCGAACCCCGATTTGATGATTGCCTTGGTCGGTGTTGCCGGCTCGATTTTTGGTGTTTTGACACTGCACCGAACCGATTCTGTCAACGGCAACGTTCTCGCAGGCGTCGTGGGTTTGATCGGCGCAGTTTTGGCCATCGTTTTTTATGCGCGCGCACGGTTTGAAGGTCGTCAAAAAATTGTTGGCACGCTGCCAGCAGAATCAAAAAGATTGTTGGGTCTGGGTCTGCTCGGGGTTCTAGTCGCGAGTTTTTCTGGTCAACTTTTTGACCGCAACGAAGAGCGGGTCGTGTTGCAGTGGATGCCAATGTGGATGAGATTTGCCGTGGCGATAATCGCAGGGGCTCTGCCTCTGGTGTTGACCATTAGATCATTTGTTCGTGGCGACATAGAACGGCGGGGCAAGGTATTTGCGGCCTTGATTATTCGTCTGCCGATCATTTGTATGGTCTCATTGATTGGCATCGTCTCGTTGTTCCAGTTGACCACAGTTCAGGCAGTTCGCGCAGTTTTGATCACGGTCGCGGGCACTGGAGCGGCGACATGTTTCTATCAAGCCAGACGAGCCGCAGGAAAATTTTCTACCAAGTGGTTCGTCAACATTGGCGTTTTGATGTCGGTTGCCTTCGTGTTCGTGGCATTTGCCTTGCGAGCCGATTCAAGTGCCCCGAGATTTCGAGGCGGCATCTTCACGAGTTTGCTTCTTGCGGCAACTTTGGCGTTGGCCACGACTTTCGTCGAAGCAGCCCATATTTCACGCTCTAAGCCGGATGAAAAAGCCGATCACTTGGGTCGCCGCCTGGTTCTAATCGGCATGGTCGTGGGCACGGTTTCGCTTTCGGTCAGGTTGTTGCTGTCAGACGGGGTATTTCGCATGTCTGTGTTCTGGTGGCTTTTCTTCACCGTGGTCGGCGCCTTCATTTTGACAAAAACAAAATATGGAAACTGGATTTTTGCGGTGGGTGGCAATGCAGATGCGGCGCGGGCAACCGGTGTGCCTGCTGACAAAGTAAAGACATCGCTGTTCATGGCGACATCTTTGATGGGTGCTTTCGTGGGTGCGATGATCTTGATGCGGCTCAACTCAGTTCAAGCTCAACAGGGCGACGGACAAGAGTTTGAATACATCATTGCTGCAGTAGTGGGCGGCAACTTGATGACCGGGGGATATGGCTCAGTTGTCGGTGCTTCTTTGGGCGCATTGATCATGGCCGTATCGAAGAACGGTATTCCTGCAGCCCAATGGAACCAGGACGGACGTTTCATTTTCTTGGGTGCAGTGTTGCTCGTTGCCGTGTTGGTGAACAACTACGTAAGGAAGAAAGCGAACGAACAGCGATGAGCACAAAGACCCCGCTTCTTGAACTTGATAACGTCAGCAAAGATTTCGGCAATGTGAAGGCCCTGCAAAACGTTTCGACCAAAGTGATCGCCGGTCAGGTCACCTGTGTGCTTGGCGACAACGGCGCAGGCAAATCAA
>CAYOVI010000104.1:0-5522 GCA_964407365.1 uncultured Ferrithrix sp. | reverse complement strand
TGCCGGTGCTCGATCGCTCAGTTGTGTTGTGCAAAGAACACTTGACACTCAGCCAAGAAGTCGCCGAGAAGTCAATGGTGTTGTTGAAAAACGACAACGTAGATGGCGCCGAACTCTTGCCGCTTAATTTGAAATCTGGATCAAAGATTGCGATGTTTGGTCGTCTCGCGGCCGCACGCAACATTGGTGACGGTGGCAGTAGTGATGTAATGGCACCAAATGTTGTCACGCCATTAGTCGGTATCGGTGCGCACTTTTCGAATTGCGAAGTTGTCTACGAGCCAGGTTTAAACCTCGAAGGGCAAGTGCGACTAGCCAAGCAGTCAGATGTTGCAGTCGTGGTTGTCGGCTACACAAAAGAAGAAGAAGGCGAATTCATCGGCGACTCTGAAGACACGGTCGACATGGTTAAGCAGATTCCGCGACAAGATGACCCAATTTTGGCCGGTGAATACGAAAAATACATGCGCGAAAATCATCATTACGCGCCAGATGAATTGCGAATCAAATCTCGCAACGGCACTTTCTCGATTGGTGGTGACCGAGATTCAATTCGGCTACTTGACCATGATGTGCAACTGATTCGTTCTGTTGCCAAAGTTCAACCGCGAACAATTGTGGTGATTGTGGCTGGAAGTGCTGTCGTCATGTCAGAGTGGATCAACGAAGTGCCGGCAGTCATCATGAGTTGGTATAGCGGCATCAACGGGGGCCGGGCACTTGCAAATATTTTGTCTGGTGCGGTGAACCCTTCGGGCCGTTTGCCATTTGTGATACCGCACGACGAATCGCATCTGCCATTCTTTGATCGCAATGCCAAAAAAATTACGTACGACTACTGGCATGGTCAGTGGAAACTCGACCGCGATGGCAATGAGGCGATGTTTCCTTTTGGTTTTGGGTGCAGTTTTACACAGTTTTTGATTGATTCACCAGAGATTGAGTTAGACGTGTTGATTAAATTTCGATGCGCAGTCAGTAATACTGGTTCGCAAGATGGCGCAACCGTTGTGCAGGTCTATGCGGGTCTTGAAAACTCGGAAATCGAGCGCCCAAAGCGAAGGTTGGTGGCGTTTAAGCGCGTTGAGCTTCGTGCCGGCGAAACAAAGCATGTTGAGTGCACTGCATCACTGCAGAGTTTGGCAAATCGCAATACAAAAACTCACAGTTGGTTCATTGAAGACGGATTATGGAACTTTGAAATTGCTCAATTTTCAGGCGACCCCATGGCGTTGCCCCTCGAACTCTTGATCAGCAAGAATATCGATTTATAAATAACTAACCGAGTATTGCGTAACCTGCTTCTTTCACATGACGACCACAGTTCTGACAACTCATACCCGATATCTTTAAATCAATGATGACTATCACTAGAAACATCGTCATTCTCTGCGCTTTAGTGTTTACTGGTTGCTCGAGCGGTTCGGCTGAAATAGACGGCGATTCGTGGAACAAAGCCGATGAGAAGTTTGTTCAAGAGATGATTCCGCACCACCAGCAGGCCGTCACGATGTCTGAGATGGTCACCAACGTCGAAGTTTCGGAAGAAACAGCCGCATTGGCGACCGAAACTATCAGCGCTCAGGCAATTGAAATTGAATTGATGCGAGGTTTCTTGGGCGAGTGGGGTGTCGAGTTTGACCCGAGTTCAGATCCGCATGCTGGTCACATGATGAGCGGAGACGATAGCCACGGAATGATGACCGACAAAGAACTCGCTGAACTTGAGAATTTAAAGGGCTCAAATTTTGAAAAAATGTGGCTGACGATGATGCTCGCTCACCACAAAGGCGCGATCAAAATGGCCGAAACTGTCATTGCAGATGGCAAAGATTCCCGGGTCAAAACATTGGCCGAGACAATAATTAGTACCCAGCAAAAAGAAATTGAACTAATTGATTCACTTTTAGCCGAACTTGCCAACTGATTGAGCAATCATTACTTCAGTGGCTTTAAACAAAGCAATAACTTGAGAACTGGGTGCCAAAGATAATTCATCTGCGGCCTCACGCGTAATTGTTGAAGTCATTGTTTGGTCAGGTTCGAGCGCAAGATAAACCGTCGAGAGTGTGTCGCCGTGTCGCACTTTTGCAACTTGGGCTCGCAGTTGATTTCGTGCGCTGATCTGAAACTGTTTCTTGCTTTCGATACCTGGCGATTGATTAGCGCCATCAAGTTCATCAAGAAATCTAAGCGCTGTTCTTGCCTGCTCGCGCCGCCAAATCGCTACCGGAGTTGATGCCGAATCTGCAAGCAGAGTTGTTGTGACTTCTGAGAGTGCTTGACGCTGAGATTGAATTAGACGTTTTGCGTTGAGATTAAATGTCTGCAACAAAAGAACTTTGATCAGAAACTCGTCGCGCAGATCTCGAATATGAGAAACAGGTTCGCTTAACCATTGCTTGGCTCGTTTTTCACCGTCGCTCGTGCATTTCAATTTAAATTTCAGTTGGCCACGCGAACCGCGAGAGTCAGCGCTTCGAATGAGTTTCTGTGTTTCCAAAGATTTGATCGCGCGGTAGATGACAGGTCGAGTGAGCGTGAGCACTTCGCCTAATACCGTGTTTGACTCAAACTGTTTTGCCAATTGGTAGCCATGGCTAATGCCGTTGCTGATTAGAGCCAAACAAGCACCTTCGATCAGATCCAGTGATCGTTTAGACGCCATAGGTGGCTAATAGTACATTAAAAACCATCAGATAGTCCGTTTTCAACTAATAGCCTTCATTTTCATGTTCACCCCTAAATTTGATGCGGTTAGGTGGTTGGTAGTAGTCGCATTTGTTTTTTGGTTCTCCTCTGGTTCGTCTGCCTTGGCCCAGAGCAAACTGACTTTGCCTACTGTCAGTTGGCTTGCAGCCTCTGTGCCTGAATCAGCCCGAATCGACATTTCAAAGATCGTCGAAACTAACTCAACTGCACAAATGAAACTCATTGCTCAGGGTTCATGCGCGGTGAAGGGAAATTTTCTGACAACGACAAAAGTCGGTACCTGCAAAGTCGAATTGCGACTGACTTCAACACCAAAGTTTGCTGCGATTATAAGCAGATCTTCTCTTCAGATAAAGAAGAAGACCGAACTAAACGTGTTGGTGTCAGCGTCTCTCGCCAATTCGTTTGAAAAAATAAGCAAAGTCTTTATGGCTAAATTTCTAAATGTTTCGGTTCGATTCAATTTTGCTGGTAGTGCAACATTGGTGACACAAATTCAGCAAGGTGCACCAGTTGACATCGTCGCGATGGCCGACACTGAAAACATGAACAAGGTTTTGTCCTCGGGCGATATTGATCGAATGTCGGTCTCGATACTGGCACGAAACAAATTGGCAATACTCGTTCAGCGTGGCAACCCACAGAAGATAGAAACACTCAGCGATCTAGCACGCAGTGGGCTGAAAGTTGTGTTATGTGATCTCGCACAACCGTGTGGTAAATATGCAGCGAATGTTTTGAGCAAGGCGAACGTCTCACTCAAGGCTGTCAGTCGTGAGGCCAGCGCAAGCGGTGTCGTGTCTCGCGTGGGTCTTGGTGAAGCCGATGCTGGTATTGCATATCTAACCGATGGTCTAGTTGCTGGCGACAAAGTTGATTCGGTAAAAATTGCAGAAAAGTTCAATTTACTTGCCGAGTATCCGATTGGTGTCGCCACCAAGCCAACGACTAAAGACAACTCGGCAATTGTTGCATTTATAGCAATGATAAAATCTTCATTTGGCCGCAAAGTTCTCGTCGAAAACGGGTTCATTCTTCCATGAAGCGAAGCCTGTCTGCCCCAAGAGGATTGCGGTTGATTGCCTTGCCGGCAGTCGCGATCGTAGTAGTGCCAGTGCTTGCCGTTTTATTGCGTACTAATTGGTCGAGTTTTTTGACTTCTATCTCAAATGAGACTTCGCGCACAGCGCTCGTGTTGTCTTTGCGCACTTCGCTTGTGGCTACAAGTTTGGCGTTAGTTTTTGGCACACCGCTGGCATGGCTGCTTGCACATCGCGACTTCAAATTCAAGTCGCTGGTGCGAGCATTTTGCGTTTTGCCAATGGTTTTGCCACCTGTAGTAGGTGGAGTAGCGCTACTTTTCGCATTCGGTCGCCGCGGCGTAGTCGGAGCAAGGCTCGACGAATGGTTCGGCATCCAAGTGGCGTTTACCGAAACCGCCGCGATAATGGCGCAGTTTTTTGTGGCGGCACCATTTTTTATCTTGGTGATGGAGGCTGCATTCGACCAAGTCGATCGTCGAATTGTGGGTGCTGCGCGAACCTTTGGCGCGGGGCCGTGGCGGACATTTGCAACTGTGACGTTGGGTTTGGTTCGACCGTCGTTGTTGGCAGCACTTGTTTTAACTTGGGCACGAGCGCTCGGCGAATTTGGTGCGACGATCGCCTTTGCAGGAAATACGGCCGGACGAACGCAAACCGTGCCACTGGCTGTCTATAGCCAACTCGAGTCGGGTGGCGACGATGCGTTGGCGCTATCAACTTTGATGATGATCGTTTCGTTGGGTGTACTTATTGCATTGCGTGGCAGATGGGTTTCTGCGTTAAGTCGCGGTGGACAATGAGTCTCGAAATCAATTGTCAGTTACGCCGTGACAACTTCAATCTTGAAGTTCAACTGGCAGTTGCGCCGGGCACTGTGCTGGCGATTGCGGGCGAAAACGGGTCAGGAAAAACTTCGACACTTGACATGATCGCCGGTCTTCTTGCATGTACCACCGGCAAGATCTCATTGAACGGCAAAGTGTTCGACGATTCGACAACAAATCAATTCGTGCAACCTGAATTGCGTGGCGTTTCGACCGTGTTTCAAGGTGGCGGTTTGTTCTCGCATATGACGGTTGAACAAAATGTGATTTTCGGTCGCGGAGCTGCATATCGAAACACACCAAGGTTCGACTCGACGGTCGAGCAATTCAATCTGGCTGATTTACTATCGCGCAAACCGCCAACCCTGAGTGGTGGTCAGCGACAACGCGCGGCTCTTGCACGGGCATTTCTTGCACCCTCAGAAGTTTTGTTGCTCGATGAGCCGACCACCTCGCTTGATGCGACTTCTCGTGACGAGGTGCGAAGCGCGATGAAGACTTTCTTTGAAACTTATAACGGTGTGGTTCTTTTAGTTTCCCATGATGAGGCCGAGATAGCCGAACTCGCCACGAGTGTTGCGCGTATCACAGTTTCGCGTGGCGAAAATACGACAGCCTTACTGCACAACTGAGGCTCTGCGACTAATACCTCGCAACGCGAACAACATACAATTAGTCGATGAGCCAAAGCCCAAAAGTTCTGGCAAGTTTTGCAATAAGTGACGGCGTTGCCATAATTACACTTGACGACGGCAAAGCCAATGCCTTGTCGTTGCCGATGCAACAAGCATTCAACTCGGCTCTTGATCAAGCGCATCAAGCCAAATTGCCAGTGGTGATAACTGGTCGTTCGGGCATTTTGTCGGCGGGTTTCGATCTGAAGACGCTTGCTGCTGGTGGTCAACCAGCAGTCGACATGCTTAACGGTGGCATCGAAATCGCA
>CAYOVI010000103.1:0-5586 GCA_964407365.1 uncultured Ferrithrix sp. | reverse complement strand
TCCCATGAGGGAATCTGCTCTGGCCGATTGGTCAGTGACGTATCGCGCGGAATTACTCCGAGTTTAAGTTGGCGCTGATAGATCTCATGACGAAGCTCGTCCCAACCTCCATCGAATTTGCCTTTGAATTTTTCGATCCACTCTTTTGGTACGTGGTGCGGTGCATGCACTGCGGGTGTTGAGAAATAGCAAAAGAAGGGTTTGTTCGGCGAGGACGCTTTTTGGAGGTGCATCCATTTGATCGCTTGGTCAGCCAGGTCTTGGGTCAAGTGATAGTCGGGGTTGTCGAGATGTGGCGCAATTGGAGTTGTCTGGTCGTAGACCGGTGGCTCGTATTGCGAAGACTCCGCGCCAATGATGCCGTAAAAACGATCAAAGCCAAGACCGGTCGGCCACCGATCAAATGGTCCGGCCGGGCTTTGTTCCCATGACGGTGTTAAATGCCACTTTCCAAAACAAGCCGTGCTGTAGCCAGACATTCGAAGAACTTGGGCAACGGTTGCCGACTCAGGTGGAATCGCGCTGTCATATCCAGGGAACGAGTTGGCAATTTCGGTGATGCCTCCCATATGCACCGAGTGATGATTTCGGCCAGTCAACAACGCGGCGCGAGTAGGCGAGCAAAGCGCAGTCGTATGAAATTGGTTATAAATCAAGCCACGCTTTGCAACTTTGTCCAAACCGGGGGTATCAACCGGCCCGCCAAAGTTGCCGAACGAACCAAAACCAACGTCGTCGAGCATTATCAGCAGAATGTTTGGTGCGTTCTCAGGAGCTTGCTGATTTGTCAACTTTCTGGGCGTTGACTGCGCAATCGTTTTGGCAATCTTTCCGTCGAACTTTGGGGTCGAACGCGGCAGCTTTGTCATGACCTTAAATTTTCTAATTCGAACACTTGAAGTGCGTGTTGCATCTTGTGTTGGTCACCTTTGACAATGAGACTATTTTGGCTCAGCGCGACTGAGAGTGGCAGGTCGCCAACCAAAATATCTGCCCAGGTTTCGATGTCGCATTCGACACTGACTTCGGCGCCATTGCCGTCTGTCGGGGCAGCAATACAATTTCTGATGTGTAAGCCGGTTTGTTGATGCCCCGTGAATTTGAAACAAATATGCGTGTCAATTTCAGACGCGCGCTCTGGTGAAAGAAGCACTCGCAAAATACCGACCGCAGTTTCACTTGAGGCTGTCATGATTTGTTTGCGTGAAAGACGGTGCTGATTAAATCTGGTCAGGTCAAGTGTGCCATCGAGATGTCTTGCCCGAGTGAGGCACCAGTTGCGAATGTTGGCGGCAGTCGTGCGTTGGGCGATTAGCCTAAGCGTTTTGGCGAGCAAGAGTTTGTCAGTTTCGTCGGCATCGTTGCTATTCACGAGCCATGAACTCAATTCGCACGCCCAGCGCAAATCGTTCGCAACTATTGCTTCGTTAGTTTTTTGTCGCACAACCTCGCGGCCACCAAAACCGGCAATCATTCGGTTTGAGTGTTCAACCCTTGGCAAAGGAAACAAGTTTGCTGGGTCTCCGTCAAACCAACCAAGCAGACCCGTGCGAATCTGTCGCACGTGGTGCTCTGCGACGCCATAAAACTCAGATGTCAGGTTGTCTTCGTCGAAAAAGTCAGGGAGACGAATCGCATGGGCGAGTTCGGTGCTCGTGTAGCCACGATTCGTCAGACGAACGGTTTGGTCCCATAAAAACTGAATTGAATCGCGATATCTAGTCACCCGTCGCATGATTTCGTTGCTTCCACTTATCGGCATGCCATGTGCCCCAACGAGATGCGTGGGATTTAGCGACAGCAAATGATCAATTCCTGCAAGCATGACGCGGGGGTCGCGGTATTCTTCACCGCGAATTGCAAAAACGTTGAATAGTGCAGGCCAAACAAGATTGTTGACCGCACACCCAAGTGACTTGAACCAGTATGTGACCGAGTCGTCAGCGTCGGACGGCGCCGGCGTAACTTCAACTTCGAGACCGGCAACGCTGATCGTGCAAGGCTCGTCGAATGTGTGTGTTGGTTTGATGAAGCCGTTTGTTTGGGTTTTGTGCTCTGGGTTGCGATAGAAGCGACCGAGCCCAACATTTACGTTGCCGTCCGGGCCGTCTGATGGCAGTGTTATGGCAAATTGCTCGACGAGCCCACGACTGTAACTTGGCGCAATCTCTGTCGCGGTTCGTACTCGGTTGTAGACGATCTTGCTATGGCCGTAAATTTCAACATTTGTCTCGCCAGATTCGTCTAACACCGCTTGTGTGCCCGCGACATAATGAAAGTGCGTGTAAAGAACCGCTACGATCGGTTTTTTAGTATGAAGTCTCAATTCTGATAGTGCAGCACGCATTTCTTCATTCGACTCGCCGGTGTCGATCGCGATTATGCCACCGGGGCCCTCGACAAAAGTTTGGTTCGATAGTCCATTACCAACTAAGCACCAAACTTGATCGCTGACTTTGTAGAAATTTCGAACAAGCCTCTTGGAGTGATCGACCAAATCGCGATGGGCAACATGACCATCACTCGTGACAATCGTGTTGGCGGCGTTCGGCTCGAAACTTCGTGCTCGTTTGTGACTTGTCACGAGGTGCTGTATTCGCCCAGAACTTGGGCAGGGTCGGTTGAAATGGTGTCTGGCCAATTTGAATACCAAATGTCGGCGGCCGAAGTGCCAACATGCAAAGGGGGGCGATCAAAACCATCGATTGGCTCGAGCAATGGCTTAACCACGACGTCGAACCTTGGTTTTGAAAAAAACGGAAACGACTGCCGAGATTTGCCCGATTTGTTAAACACTCGGTGGGGTGTCGAAATCAACCGACCTCCACTCCATAGTTCGAGCATGTCTCCGACGTTTAACACAAGGCCGTCAGGTGGACACTCTGCACTAATCCATTCGCCAGCGCGATTACGCACCTCGAGTCCACCGATTGGGTCGTGGGCGAGCAGTGTCAACAAATTGAAATCTTTGTGGGGGTGAATGCCCCAGGTGTCGTTTTGGGGTGGCATCGGCGGATAATTGAGCAGGGTCATATTTGTCAGCGGATTAGTCATGGCCGACAAAATAATGTTCGCGTCTACTTGCAGTTGAGAGCAAAGAGCAACGATCAATTGCTCACTTATGTCTGTCATTGCTCGCCAATATCTCAAAACCGGGGTCTTGATGTCGGCGGCTATTCGGGGCCACTTGTTTGGCCCATAGAGCGCGCTTGCTTGGCAGATCAGATCGTTCGGGTCGGTTTCATTGTGCAGTTTCCAGGCTTCATATTGGTCGGCCTTACCTTTGCCTGAATTTGGTGTGAAATAACCAAGAGGCACAAACCCGCGATAGTTGCCCTTTGCGACCATGTCTTGCATCAAAATTTCGCGCGACGTTTCAAACACAGTTGCCACTGCTTTGCGCATTTCAGCGATGACCTGCTCGTCAACTCCATGATTGACGATAATCGCAAATCCGATTTCGCTTAGTGCCGAGAAAAGCCTGCGGGCAGATTCGTCGTAATTTTTGTTTGACTTGCTCGCTAGCGGTGAGATGTCGACGATCTCGAGACGCTGATTGAGCGAGTTCATTTATTCGGGTTTATTGTTTTGAACGTGTTGAAACCCGAAGCGCCCCTTGATGCAAAGGTTGCCGTGGGTCACCGAGTGGTCGCTGGGTGAAGTGACTTTGACGATTGCATTATCTTGCACGTGCAAGGTGAGAGAACAACCGACGCCACAATATGGGCAAATAGTGTCGGTTTGTGTCTGTTCGTCTTCTCGCCATGTGCCTGCCTGACGCATCTCATATTCTGAGCTAAACATCAATGCTCCGGTCGGGCAAACTTGAATGCAGTTGCCACAATAAACGCAAGCTGAATCGGTCAGGTCAACGGCAAACTCAGTCGAGATTCGCGCGTCAAAACCACGACCTGCGGTTGCAATAGCAAACGTGTTTTGCCATTGCTCGCCACATGCATCCACGCACTGGTAGCAAAGAATGCATTTCGAATAGTCCCGAACATAAAGTGCATTGTCGACCTTGACTGGTTGATGCACCGTCTCGGCAGTGTCGCCATTGGGTGCGTGGTGGTGACCAGTTACGGCCTCGTCTCGTTTGGTGTGGTGAAACGAAGGTGAGCCAAATCGCAATGGCTTTGCATCATAATTTTCGTTCCACTTTGCGACATTTTTTGTCAGCGATAAGTCGACCGACGAGCCTAGAAGTTCGAGCACAAGCTTTCGGCTGTGATTCGTGCGCTCGGTGTCTGTTTTGACGACCATGCCCGGTTCGACTTTGCGCGAGCAGCTCGGCACGAGAGTGCGTGATCCCTCTAGTTCGACCATGCAGACTCGACAAGCATTTTTCGGGGTGATCGTGTCGCCGTAGCAAAGTGTCGGAATCTCTTTGCCTGATGCGCGACAAGCTTCGAGAAGGGTTGCACCCTCGGGGGCGGTGACTTTTTTGCCATCGATGGTAAGTTCGACACTTTTGCGAACTTGAAGACCCGTGGTGACTTGAGCGCTCATGCTGAAAACACTTTAAGCCTTGTGAGCGCCGAATCAATTGCACTATTTGCTGTTTGTCCGAGGCCGCAGATGCTCGCATCACGCATGACTTGACCTAGGTCGCGCAAAAGTTGCAGATCGACTCGGGCATCGTCGGTGCCTGAAGACTTGACCAACCTGGCGAGCGCTTCTTGTTGTCGCACGGTGCCAACCCGACATGGCACGCACTGACCACATGATTCGTCGCGGAAAAACGCCGCGATGCGTTTAAGTTGGTCGATCATGTCGACATTTTGATCCAAAACCATTATCACCCCAGAGCCGAGCGTCGAGCCCGCTGCCCGAGCGGCCTCAAGTGTGAGTTCTAGATCCAGATCTTCGGGCCCAACATAGCCACCGGCGGCACCACCAAGTAGCACTGCTTGAATTGTCGAACCTGATTTCACCCCGCCAGCGAGTTCGATCAGCTCACGCAAAGTTGCGCCAAAAGTGACCTCATAAACGCCAGGGTTTTTGACCGCACCCGAAACACAGAACAGTTTTTTGCCCTTCGAACCCGTCGAACCCCACGCCGCGTATTTTTCGCCAGATGTGCGAATGATCGGCAAAACATTGAGCAGCGTCTCGACGTTGTTGACCACGGTCGGTTTGCCAAAGAGACCAACTTCGACCGGATAGGGCGGCTTGTTGCGGGGTTCGCCACGATAGCCCTCGATCGAATTGAAGATCGCCGTTTCTTCGCCGCAAATATAGGCACCTGCACCCCTGAAGATAGTTATCTCAAAATTGAAACCCGAGCCCAGAATATTTTCGCCAAGATAATTGTTTGTACGCGCACTTTCAATCGCCTTAGTTAGGTTTTTCAGCGCGCGCGGATATTCACCCCTCAGATATATGTATCCATGTGCGCAACCAGTGGCAAAGCCAGCGATAGTCATCGCTTCGATGAGCGCAAAAGGGTCGCCTTCGAGAAGCACCCTGTCTTTGAAAGTTCCTGGTTCAGATTCGTCGGCGTTGCAAATCAGATAGCGAGTTTTGACTGGCTGAGATGCAACCGCGGCCCACTTTCTGCCGGACGGAAATGCCGCACCGCAGCGA
>CAYOVI010000102.1:0-5682 GCA_964407365.1 uncultured Ferrithrix sp. | reverse complement strand
TTCGCAATTCGGGTATTCGAGGTCTCACTTCGAACCCGACCAGTTTTCAAAAGGCGATTCAGGGCTCAGACGACTATTTGCGTCAATTTTCTGAACTGATCGCTCAGAGCGTTTCTCCGATTGATTGCTATTGGCAGATGGTTTTGCAAGACATTCATGGGGCCCTTGACGTTTTCATGCCACTCTATGAATCGTCAAAGGGTCACGATGGTTATGTGAGCGTCGAAGTCGACCCCTCTTTGGCCCACGATCAAACCCGAACATTAGAAACAGCCCGAGCACTTCATCAAAGCATTTCAAGACCAAATGTGATGATCAAAATTCCAGCAACCCTCGAGGGTCTACCGGCGATAACCACGATGATTAGCGAAGCCAGAAACGTCAACGTCACACTAATTTTCAGCCTCGAGCGTTATCAAGCCGTGATGGACGCCTACATCGACGGCATCGAAATATTGTCAAATACCAAGCCCGAAGCTCTTTCACGTGTTTCTAGTGTTGCAAGTTTTTTCATTTCTCGAGTCGACACAGAAATAGACAGACAACTCGAGCAATCATCTCACCCTGACGCCTCGGCATTGCTCGGCACAGCAGCCATCAATCAAGCCAAAATCGCATATGAAATGTTCACAAAAACCTTTTCAACCCCCCGTTGGCGAAGTCTCGAAAAACAAGGGGCAAAAGTTCAAAGACCACTCTGGGCTTCTACGTCGACGAAAAATCCCAACTATCCCGACACCTACTACGTCGACAATCTGATTGGTGCCAACAGCGTCAATACTTTGCCCGACTCAACAATTGAGGCATTCAAACTTCGAGGCGAACTGCGAGCGACGATCGGCCTGAACCTCGATAGAAGTCACGAGCAATGGCAGAATCTTGCGAAAGTGGGCGTCAACGTTGACGAAGTTGCTTCAAAACTTGAGCGCGAAGGCGTCTCTTCATTTCAAAAAAGCTTCGATGAATTGGTATCCGTCTTAGAGCAAAAGGCCTCGGAAATTTCATAATGCAGGCACAAGAGATTGATCTCTTGATCAATAATTTAACTTCAGAAATTTCCGACCCGGTACGACGAAGGCTCGTGGCAGGGCTGATACAAGAGTCGGTGCAACTTGGCGTCGACAAGACGAGCACCTTGAATCTGAAGATTGCTAATTCGGCAATTTCTGAGATGCGCGAGGCATTTGCGATGTTCGCACCATATTCGGGTCGTAAAAAGGTGACGATATTTGGCTCGGCTCGAACCAAAAAGAATGATCCGATTTACAAACATACCGAAGCCGTTGCCGCACGACTCGCAGCCGAAGGGTGGATGGTGGTCACCGGAGCCGGACCAGGAATCATGGAAGCCGGCATGTCTGGTGCAAGTCGAGAAATGTCGATTGGGGTGAGTATTCGACTACCGTTCGAGACTTCAGCAAATCCGATCATTGAAGGTGACGACAAATATGTCGCGATGCGATATTTCTTCACCCGCAAGTTGATGCTTGTAAAAGAGTCGCAGGCGTTCATATGCGTGCCAGGAGGCTTCGGCACGCTTGATGAAATGTTCGAGCTGTTGACCCTTTCACAAACAGGTAAGGGCAACCCAGTTCCCATCGTGGTGCTTGATCTACCCGATGATCCGTTCTGGCAAGATCTCGACAAATTCATAAGGCAAACTTTGTTGCCCAGAAATCTGGTGTCTGCCCAAGATTTAGCCCTTTATCGAATTTGTTCCGGCGTCGATGAGGTAGTTTCAGAGATTTCCGGCTTTTACTCCGTTTATCACTCGATGCGATATGTCGGAAAGCGTCTGATAATCAGAATCAACCAAAAAATCAGCGACGAAGACTTGGCCGAAATTAGCCAGAAATTCGCCGACATAATCGTCGATCAAAGCCTCGAGAGAACGAAACCAACCAAGTCTGAGATCGATGATGAAGATTGTCTCGACAAAGAACGCATCGCATTTCAATTTGCGAGACGTGATTTTGGAAGATTACGCGAACTCATCAATGCAATTAATGCTTGTAAAAGCCCCTAGTCGCGGGTCAAGAGACTTATCGCTTTTTCAACTGCCCTTCGAGCCTGAGTTAGACGTCGTTCATCTTCTGGCCTCTTGGTCTCACCAGAAAAGTGGGCTTGTTTGAGAAGAGTCAACGCCTGGTCGCCCAGTTGCTCGGATATCTGCTTAAGCTGTTCGATAATTTCCTGTGATGATTCGTCGGAATTCTGCATGACACTCACTGTATGCCATTAGCCTGCTCCGAATGTCAGAGCTTGAAGAACTTCATGAGTGGATAAGTTTTGCAGACCCTGACTTTGAACAAACCTGGATGTTCGACGCGACATTTCTGAGATCAAACTGGAACTGTATCTATGGCAATGGCTGTCAAGGAGTGCTTGACGATCCGGCCCCCGAGTTGCATCAAGGGTGCTGCAGTCACGGCGCGCATTTCATCGACAAAAAAGATCTTGCCTCGGTCAAAAAATCGGTCAAAAAACTTTCGTCAAAGCACTGGCAAAACTACGAGAAAGGCAGAAACGGAAAATGGCTGAGAAAAGATTCTGATGGTGCATATGTGACTGCCACTCATAAAGGCGCTTGCATCTTTCACAACCGTCCAGATTTCGCTGGCGGCATGGGATGTGCCTTCCATATTGCAGCAACGCACGCAGCGGAGCGCCCACTCGATTGGAAGCCAGACGTTTGCTGGCAAGTGCCGATCAGATTCGAGCAGCACGAAGAAAATGATCACATTGTTTCAATTATCCGCGAATGGAAACGACGCGATTGGGGCGAAGGTGGTCACGATTTTCATTGGTGGTGCACCGATGATTCATCGGCATTTATAGGGTCGAGGCCCGTATATGAATATTTAAAGAACGAATTAATCGAGATTTGTGGCCAGAAAATTTACGACTTAATGGTCGCACAATTGATTCGTCCGAACACTACCTATCTGCCGCACCCGCAGATAAGAAAGAAAACCCAAAACTAGTTTTTTGCGGTTTTATTCGACTTTCGACGGTCTTCAAGACTCAGATGTCGCTTGCGAATGCGAATATTTGACGGCGTCACTTCCACAAGTTCGTCATCACCGATCCACTGAATGCCAGTTTCGAGGGTGTGAGTGATTGGCGTCGCCAGTTTGGGTCCATCATCGTGGCTGTGAGTGCGAATGTTCGTGAGTTCTTTTGCTCTAACTGCGTTGACGACCATCTCGTCTTCTCGTGAATTTTCGCCAATCACCATGCCTTCGTAAACCTCTACTCCAGGAGCAACGAACAAAGTTCCGCGCAATTGAAGATTGTCAAGCGCATAGGCCGTAGTCGCACCTTTTCTGTCTGAAACCATCGCACCACCCATTCGATGGGGTAAATCGCCCGCCCATGGCATGTATCCACTCAGACTTTGATGCAAAAGTGCGGTGCCTCGGGTGACCGTCAAGAGCAACGATCTGAAGCCGATCAATCCGCGTGATGGTGCTTGGAAACTGACGATCGTGCGGCCACTGTCGCCCTGTTCGAAATTGACCACCCTGCCCTTTCGTGGAGCGAGGGCTTGGGTCACCGCCCCGACATACTCATCGGGTACGTCGATGGTGCCAGACTCTAGCGGCTCTTGTTTCTTGCCATCAATCTCTTTTGTGATCACTTCAGGGCGACTCACTTGAAGTTCGTAGCCCTCACGTCGCATATTTTCGATGAGAACGGCCAATTGAAGTTCGCCTCGACCGGCTACCTCGATCACATCGGGACTATCAGTTGTGCTTACACGAATTGAAACGTTTCCCAAGACTTCTTTAAACAAACGCTCACTCAGATGGCGACTCGTCAAATATGTGCCTTCTCTTCCGGCAAAAGGTGACGTGTTGACACCAAAACTCATTCGCAACACTGGTTCGTCAACTTCTAATCGTGGCAACGGTGGTGCATTCTCGAGTGCAGCAACGGTGTCACCAACCTCGACCTCATCGATGCCAGCCAAGATAAATAGATCGCCCGCCGAAATCTGTGACACCTCTTGACGACCGATGCCCTTGAAGGCAAAAAGCGATGAAATCTTTCGTCTAACGAACGGCGCAGAATCTTGAGCGGTCGGATGTTGCCAAACACAAACCGTGTCACCTTTCTTCATGACTCCGGCTTCAACGCGACCAATGGCAAGACGACCGAGATAATCAGATGCATCGAGATTGGCAACGAGTGCCTGTAGCGGAGAATTTGGGTTGGCTGTGGGTGCTGGAATGGTGTCAAGCACTGCGTCGAGCAATGGCACCAAATCTGCATTCTCTGCAGGCATGCCGATGCCTTTCATAGATCGGCCCTCGCGCGCAATCGCTGAAATCACGGGAAACGTCAGATGATGGTCATGGTGCGCTAAATCCAAGAACAATTGTTCAACTTCATGAAGAACCTCTTCTGGTCGAGCATCTGCGCGATCAACCTTGTTGAGCACGACCACGACGGGTAAATCTCGAGCCAGCGCCTTTGACAAAACATAACGGGTCTGCGGCAAAGGCCCTTCGGCGGCATCGACCAATAGCAAAATGCCGTCGACAAGTGCCAACGCTCGCTCTACTTCTCCTCCAAAATCTGCGTGTCCAGGCGTGTCGACGAGGTTGATTTTTGTGCCACGCCACTCAATTTCCGCAGCTTTTGCGAGAATCGTTATGCCTCGCTCACGCTCTTGATCATTTGAGTCCATGACTCGCTCCACGACTGCTTCGTGAGCCGCAAAGGTGCCACCGCTCTTGAGCAACGCGTCAAGAAGCGTCGTTTTGCCATGGTCTACGTGCGCTACCAGCGCGAGGTTTCTGATGTTATTAATTTGAAGCTCTCAGTTCAGGGTCACGAAATATCATCGTCTGAATCATCGGCGATCTCGTCACCGTTTTCATCAAACCTCACGCCATAACGCTCTGCGATGGCTGCGTATTCATCTTCTTGTGATTTCGCCTTGTCTTGACGCGTCATGCCCAGATCTTCGGCTGAGGGGCCGGTTTGTTTTAGACGACGCGCCTCTTCAAAACGACGATGACGACCCTTTTTCACGGTTCGACTCCAAATTGTTCTAGGGCGGTCACCGGTTTAGGTCACCGCTTATTTGACAGACATTGCACTGAATTCTAGCAAAAAATTCGATGGTTAGCGGTAATCACACCAGTTTCAGGTGACCGTTGCGGTCCACGCTTAAGCCCACCTCGCCATTGACGATTCGATTGAGATCGTCGCCAACAAGAGTCGCGCGCCAGCCCTGGCGCAACCTTGCATCAGGCATATTGCGCAAAAACATAGTGATGTCGTTGCGAGTCGCCAAGAGAGTTGCATCTAGTTTGTGCCTACGTGCCAATTCTCCGACCCAAGCGGTGATCAAAGTCAGAGCTGGTCTTGCCACTTTGTCAACGTCGTCAAACTCGACCACAGGCAAAGAGACCTCATTCTTTGAGCCATCACGTATCGCCGCCATGATTTCGCGACAGTTCTCGGTGGCTAGATGTCGATCGTCGATACCGCGTATAGATGCCAATTCTTCGACAGATTTTGGAATACGTTGTGAAATTCCTACGAGAGCCATGTCTGACATCACTCGCCTAGGTGGCAAGTCTGAGCGCATTGCTTTTTCTTCTCGCCATTGAGCCAATGCTTGAGCCACACCACGAGAACTGCCCTTGAGACTACGAGTTTCTTTCATCT
>CAYOVI010000101.1:0-5751 GCA_964407365.1 uncultured Ferrithrix sp. | reverse complement strand
CCTCGCGGTAAGGCACAACCAACAGATGCCCCGATGTGTATGGAAATGCATTCATCAGCGCAAACACGCTTTGACCCCGATGAACGATGTAGGTCTGCTCATCGGTCAAATCGCTTTTTAAGATCTGGGTAAAGATCGATTGCTCCGATTTTTTTTGTGCACCTTGACCGTGCACCACATAATCTGCGCGCCAACCATTCCAGATTCGCTCTAGCACGAGACGACAACCCTGACTTTAGGCGACACTTTTTGAGTCTCCCACGTCTTGAGAAACGTGCTTGACGAATTCGTCAATCGGCACGTCACGGCTGACTTCTCCGCCACGCGGATTGACCCCCACGGTTGAATTTTTGACGTCGTCGTCGCCAACAACCAACACATATGGAATTCTTTCCAACTTTGAGGCCCGAATTCGTTTGCCGAGTTGCTCATCGGCAACCAATTGATCAACTCTGAAACCTGCGCTCACAAGCCGTGCGACTACTTGACTTGCATATTCTTCGTGGGCCGATGCAACGGCCAAAACGCGAACCTGAACAGGTGCGAGCCAGGTCGGAAACGCCCCACCGTAATGCTCGAGCAAAACCCCAAAGAATCGCTCGATCGAACCAAACAAGGCACGGTGCAACATGATCGGGCGCTTTCGCGAATTGTCTGTGGCAATATATTCGAGACCAAAGCGCTCGGGCAGATTGAAGTCGCACTGAATGGTGCTCAGTTGCCATTTTCTTCCGATTGCATCGCGCACGTCGATATCGATTTTTGGTCCGTAAAACGCCGCATCGCCTGGGGCAACGGTGAACTGCAGGCCGTGTCGATTCAACGCCTCGCGCAAGGCATCGGTCGCCTTTTGCCAAATCTCGTCAGAGCCCACCGACTTTTCTGCGTTACGGGTGCTCAACTTGAAATCAAAGTCGTTGAAGCCAAAGCGACGCAAAACGCTCAGAACAAAATCGAGCAACGAGGCGATTTCATCGGCCATCTGTTCTTCGGTGCAAAAAATATGACTGTCATCTTGCGTGAATCCACGTATTCTCAAGAGGCCGTGCAGCGTGCCTGCCCGCTCATATCGATAAACGGTGCCCAATTCGAACAATCGAAGTGGCAGCTCTCGATAACTGCGCTGACGGTCACGATAAATGAGGCAATGCATCGGACAATTCATCGGCTTTGGATAATAAGTTCCGTTGTCCATCTCCATCGGCGGATACATGCCGTCTTTGTAAAACTGCAGGTGACCCGAAGTCTCGAACAAATGCGAATTCGCCAGATGTGGGGTGAACACGAATTTATAGCCACCGTTCTGGTGACGCTGGCGACTGTAATCTTCCATCAACTTGCGAACGATGCCACCCTTGGGATGCCAAACCGCTAGTCCACCGCCGAGTTCTTGGGGAAACGACAGTAGATCCATCTCCACCGCTAGTCGACGATGATCGCGTTTCTCTGCTTCTTCGAGACGATGCAGATGTTCTGCGAGTGCCGATTTTGACTCCCATGCGGTGCCATAGATGCGTTGCAACATCGGACCCTTTTCGTTGCCCCGCCAATATGCGCCGGCGACTTTCATCAGGGCAAAGTGTCCGAGGCGACTAGTCGAAGGCACGTGTGGCCCTCGACAGAGATCTACGAAACTTTCGCTGTTTCTATAGACGCTCACTGCGTCTGCGCTACCTGCTTCTAGTGCGTCGACCGAGTCGGCATCACCTTTGGTGACTCGCTGAATGATTTCGCACTTATATGGTTGATCTTCAAAAATTTTTAGTGCTTTATCTGCCGACATCTCAGAGCGCACGAAAGGCTGGTCGGCGGCGACGATCTGATTCATCTTTTCGGTAATCGCCAACAAGTCGGCATCACTAAAAGTTTTGTTGTCAGGCAATTCGAAGTCGTAATAAAACCCGTCTTCAATCGCTGGGCCGATCGAGAACTTTGCGCCCTTGAACAACTGAACAACCGCCTGTGCCAGCACGTGGGCCGTCGAGTGACGCAAAACATGACGCCCCGCTTCAGAATCTGCAGTGATAATCGAAACTTGGGCACCGTCAGCAAGGGTTACACCAAGATCTGATTCGATGCCGTTGATCGATACCGCCACGGCCGCTTGGGCCAATCGTTTGCCTATCGACTGTGCGAGATCTAGACCTGTGGCGCCAATTGGCAACTCTCGAAGCGAGTCATCGGGAAGCCGGATTTTTATCGTCGCATTATTCGCCACGCCTGACATTCTAGATTGTGATCGTTTTATATGTGGGTTCGATTTGCGCTCGATCGCTTTGGTGCATAGTCGTTCACATATTCTTGTTTGGTCAGTGCTTGTATTCGAGTCATGATTTCGTCGGTGAGTTCACGCAAGACCTCGGGTTGTTCGGCGCGTGACAGATATCCACCCAAGTCAATTGGCTGACCAATCACGATTTTGCATCGTTTTCCGAACTTCGGGGTCACCGTGTCTGGAGCCATGATCTCACTCGTTCCGGTGATGCCAACCGGGAACACTGGGCAACCAAATTTCAGCGCCAAGCGCGCTGCTCCAGTGCGACCTTTGTAGAGACGCCCATCTCTGCTGCGAGTGCCTTCTGGAAAGATGCCGAACAATTCTCCGCGCGACAAAACACGCTCGACTGCAACCATGGCCGAAGTTGCGCTTTCACCACCAGATCGGTCGAGGGGAATCATTCCAATTTTGGTGAATAGCCAGCGCGTTTTCCAAGAGTCCATGTATTCGCTCTTGCCGACAACCGACATGTTTCGTGGCGAGAAAGTAAGCAGAAAAACTGAGTCCAAAAAACTTATGTGGTTCGCACAAAGAATTGCCGGACCATTCTTTGGAATCTGATCGAAGCCTTCGAGCGTGAACCTAAAGAAAAGTCGCGCAAAGAGTCTGCAAAATGGCCTGAACCTTGTCTGAAACTTTGTCGCACCGACATATTTCGTCGGGTCAAATTCGGCTTTTTTTCTGCGAACTGATTCGCCCACTACTGCAACCTCCTATTTGATTTCTACTCCAAGCAGCCCAGCAGCCGAGATTACACAGTGGCCAGAACCCGCAGCTTTGTCGATGACTGAAATTGCCTCGGGAGTGTTCAGATCTTGGTCCAAAGCCTGACGAACATCATCAAGGCCAGTGTCTTTGTTTCCGGTCGTGGTTTTTGACCAAGACTCCAATCTTTTTTCGGCGAGCCGCATCGATTCAGATGACCACTCCCACTCGTTTCGATAGTGGTTGGCGATGAGCGCCAATCGAATTGCACGTGGGTCATGTTGCTTGCGCAAGCGATCCACAAATTCGAGGTTTCCCAAACTCTTGGACATCTTGGCGCCGTTCATGAATACCATCGCCACGTGCATCCAGTACTTGACGAACAAATCTCCGGTCGCAGCCTCAGATTGTGCACGCTCGCACTCGTGATGCGGAAAGATCAAGTCACTGCCGCCACCATGCAAATCAATTGTCGAACCAAGTTCACGCAACGCAAGCGCAGAGCATTCGATGTGCCAACCTGGTCGCCCCGGACCCCAGATCGTGTCCCAACTTGGTTCGTCGGCTGCAGAAGGTTGCCAAAGTACAAAATCGAGCGGATTTCGTTTGTGCGGGTCTTCGACATGTCCCCCACGTTCGGCCGCCAATTTCATCATCGTTGCGTGGTCATAATTTGAAACACTGCCAAACGACCGAAACTTATTGACATCGAAATAAACGCTGTGCCCGGCCTGATAGGCAAAACCCCGTTCAATTACCATGCCGATGAAACCTCTTATGTCGGCGATTGCCGATGATGCTCGTGGCGTGCTGTAAACATCCAAAACGTTCAACGCCTTCATATCTGAGTTGAATCGCGCCTCTTGGCCGGCGGCCAAGTCCAGATAATGAACCCCGAGTTCGCGAGCTTTGGCGAACAAAGGATCATCTACATCTGTGACATTGCGAACGCATTTGACGGTGTGACCAATGTCGATCAGCCTTCGCTGCAAAACGTCGTAAGTGACAAAAGTGAATGCATGCCCGATGTGAGTCGCGTCATACGGCGTGATGCCGCATGTGTACATCAACACCTGCTCGTCGACCACAAAATCTACGACACGCTTCTTGGCGGTGTCATAGATCTTCATCGTCAAGCAGCACCACCTCGCTCAGGTATGCCGGTCAGACGAGGAGCAACTCTTGTCTTGTATCGAACGTTGAGTTGCAATAGCACCGCAGTGAAGGCTTCGATCGCCAGAGCATTCGAGAGTGTGCCAGCGTTAAGAGGCCGACAACCGGGAATCTTTGCGACGATTTCGCTAACCGTTGCAATTGCCACCGAATCGTCTGAGCAAATCAAAACGTCACTATCGACCTCGTGGTTCAAACGCCCAAGTTCGGTGGCGGGCAAATGTTGAAATGCCGCGACCACTCGCGATAATGGAATTTCGGCCTGCACATGAGCGGCGATGCTGCCCCGCGGTGGCACAAGCGGTTGAAACTCTTTGCCAACTCTTACGAGTGCATTTGCCATGGTGATCACGATCTTGCCGGCTAAATCTTGGGTGTGCTCGTTGACCACGGTGGCTGCCGAATCCCACGGGGTGGCAATCACTACCAGATCGCAACGTGCAGCCTGATCGTTGTCGCTACCCGAAATTTTCAATGTGTAGTCGGGCCATTTTTTGATCAATTCTTGGCTAACAGATTGCGCTTTTTGAGCATCACGCGAACCCAGCACTATCTCGTAACCAACAGAGGCCAAGCGAACCCCTAGGGCGCTACCAGCTGGTCCGGTTCCACCCAAAAAGCCGATGCGCATACTTGGCAACGATACCTATTAATGGGCTGAGAACACGGGTTCTGGGTGAACAATACGCATGTCGCAAGTTGCACAGATCAAAAACCCCGCACTACCAACTACCGTTGTTGAGGTGGGAATTCTCGACGACAAAAATATTGTGATCACCGGTGTTCTCACCGAGGCATCACTTGCCTTTGGTGTGGCCCAACTCGCCCAACAACAAGGCGCAAAAATTGTTTTGACTGGTGCCGGACGCGGGTTGTCAATAACACAGCGCGCCGCCAAAAAACTCGCGACTCCGACCGAGGTTGTCGAATTTGACGTGACAGTCGACGCTCACGTCACCAGCGCAAGGGACGAAGTAAAAAAAATACTTGGTCGGGTAGACGGAATTCTGCACTCAATAGGCTTTGCACCAGCTGCGTGTCTGGGCGACGACTTTATGGCTGCAACTTGGCAAGACGTCTCTACTGCAGTTCATGTTTCGGCATATTCATTGAAGACCTTGGCCGATGCTTTCGTGCCGTTGATGACCTCGGGTGGCACAATCGTCGGTCTCGACTTTGACAACACGGTCGCCTGGCCCGCCTATAACTGGATGGGTGTTGCGAAGTCTGCGCTTGAAAGCACCAACAGATATCTGGCAAAGGCGCTCGGGCCGAAAAATATTCGCTGCAATTTGATCGCCGCCGGGCCCATTCGCACGATGGCCGCAAAATCAATACCTTCATTCAGCAAGTTCGAAGATATCTGGGACCAACGCGCACCGCTCGGCTGGAATGTAAACGACTCGACGGCCGTGGCTCGCAGCGCTGTTGGGCTTCTTGGCGACTGGTTTCCTGCCACGACTGGCGAAATAATTCACGTCGATGGTGGTTTTCACTCGACTGGCGCGTAGTTGCGAAAAAGAATCGTGTCAAAAAAGTTGCTCGCAAGTTGTCTTGCGTCGACCCTTTTTTGGCTTGGAACCACGACTATTTTT
>CAYOVI010000100.1:276-5814 GCA_964407365.1 uncultured Ferrithrix sp. | reverse complement strand
GGTGTCGAATCGCCCCACGGGTGCCCACCGGCATAAAGCAAGGAGTCTCATATTGACCCCGATGAGTTTTGGCAACACCGGCGCGTGCCGCATTGTCGCGGGCGGTCTCGACGAATTGAACGGCAAACATGCAACTACACGGTATCTATTTGTGACTCACAATGTCTGCCGACGTCAAAGATGACGATTCAAAAGCATTGCATCGCCAAACGAAAGCATTCGATAACGCTCGCTGATTGCAGCGGCATAAATTTCTCTCCAACGTGAACCGATGAATGCGTCGATCATCATCAACAAGGTTGTGCGAGGCATGTGAAAATTGGTCAGCATCAGATCTACGAGTTTGAATTCGTAACCGCGATGAATGAATATCCGGGTTTTACCCGAGAGAACACCATCGGTGGCTACAGATTCGAGAGCCCGCGTCGCGGTGGTGCCAATGGCGATCACACGTTTTGCCTGTTTGCATTCATCGAGAGTTTCTGCACTTACATAAAAATGCTCGCTGTGCATTGGGTGCTCGAGAGGATTGCTAGAGGTGATCGGCGCAAACGTGTCCAGACCGACCGTCAAGTCGACCGTAAGAATATTTATGCCGCTGCTTTTCAATTCAGCAATTAGCCCGGGCGTGAAATGCAAACCGGCGGTTGGTGCGGCTGCAGAAGTCGGACGATTGGCATAGACGGTCTGATACCTGTCTAGGTTTTCTAGGCGCGTCGAAATATATGGAGGCAGGGGCATCTCACCATATTTCTTCAACAAATTCTCGACGTCCGACTGTGATTGTGCGGCTAGTTCAACGACAAATGTGTCACCTGCATCGGTGCGCTCACCGATACGAACCAACTCGGAGTCATCGCTGGCAATCAGCGTCTCACCGAGTTTGAGACGCTTGGCTGGTCTTATCAACGCTTCCCACCTTGAAGGCGAAACTGAACTCTGTTCGAGCAACAACACCTCGGCTTGACCTCCAGACTTGCGATGCAAGCGCAGTCGCGCCGGAATAACTTTTGTGTCGTTGACCACGATGACATCACCTGGCCGACAAAATTCGCCGAAATCTCTGATATGACGATGCAACGGCGCTGCTGACCCCTGGTCAATCAACAACCGGGCCGCATCACGTGGCTCGATCGGAGTCTGAGCAATTAGTGCGTTCGGCAGTTCGTAATCGAACTCGTCAAGTCGCACTGATCTGGTTTCTTAAAACAATTCCGGTGGCGTTGCCGGTGGCGTCTCGCCCAAATGGCGCCACGCCAAGGCCATTGCGACGCGACCTCGAGGCGTTCTGGCCAACAAGCCTTGCTGAATCAAAAATGGCTCATAAACATCTTCGATGGTCTCTACCTGTTCGCTTACAGAGATCGCCAAAGTCGACAGACCCACCGGACCGCCACCGAACTGTTTGCAAAGTGACGTCAATATTGCGCGATCGACTTTGTCAAGACCCATCTCATCAACGCCAAAAACCGCAAGGGCTTGTTGCGCGCTTTCTTTGCCGACTTTGCCATCACCCCTCACCTCGGCGTGGTCGCGTACCCGGCGCAAAAGCCTGTTGGCGATTCGCGGCGTGCCTCGGGATCGACGCGCAATTTCCAAAGCGCCTGACTTGTCGATGGGCACTTTCAAAATTCTGGCGGTACGCAAAACTATTTGCTCGAGTTCATCGACTTGATAAAAGTCGAGTCTGGCGACCAAACCAAATCGATCTCGCAGTGGCCCGGTGATCATGCCCGTTCGTGTGGTCGCACCTACAAGTGTGAATCGGGGCAGCGTCAAACGTATAGACGATGCAGATGGACCTTTGCCGACGACAAGGTCGATTTGAAAATCTTCCATTGCAGGGTAAAGAATTTCTTCTACTTGTCGCGAAAGCCGATGAATTTCATCGATGAACAAAACATCGTTAGTGTCAAGTTTGGTCAGAATCGAGGCCAAGTCACCGGCACGCTCTAGTGCGGGGCCAGAGGTGATGTGAATTTTCGCCGACATCTCGCCTGCCACAATGCTTGCCATAGTCGTCTTGCCCAAACCCGGCGGGCCAGCCAGCAAAATATGGTCCGCTGATTGATTTCGTTTTCGTGCGGCCTCCAAGACGATGCCGAGATGCTCTTTTAACTCGCCTTGACCCACAAAGTCGTCGAGAGTCTTTGGTCGCAATCCAATATCGTCGTGATCGGCTGGGTCGGTAGTGATTGCTGGATCAGTGAATTCTTCACGCACGTCGAGCCCCCAACATGTTCAATGCCTCACGCAACATTAGTTCTGGGTCAGCACCGACATTGATCTCGCGCAACACGTCTCTAATTTCGTCAGCCGAATAACCCAAACCCGAAAGAGCATCTCGCACGTCACCCACGCTCGAAGAGCCTTGACTTTGCGAAGAATCGAGAACTCCCAGGTTCAGACGATTTTTAAGTTCGATCAACAATCTTTCAGCAGTTTTCTTTCCGACACCAGAAACGAGTGTGAGAGCTGCAATATCTGATCCAGCGACGATGTCGACAAGAGCCCGCGGAGAGTGAGTCGCAAGCACCGACATTGCCATCGTCGGACCGACGCCGTGAGTGCCAATCAACACCTCAAAACAGCGTCGCTCATCTCGATCAAGAAACGCATAAAGAGTTTGGGCGTCTTCACGCACATGATGGTGAACGTATAAAAACGCCGACGACGTTGGTTCGAGTTCGCCAAGAGTTCGTGGGGTGACGTGCAAAATGTAACCCACGCCGTCAACTTCGAGAAGAACAGTTGAGTCACTAGTGCGTTCCAAAACCACGCCACGCAACGAGCCAATCACTTCTTGCTCCTTGAAGATTCAACAAGGGTGTTCGTGAACGGACTTGAGGCAATGTGACACAAAGCGATTGCCGCAGCATCGGCGGCATCGGCGGGTTTGGGAATCGAATTTAATTTAAGGCGCTGTTTGACCATCTTTTGAACCTGGGCCTTGTCGGCACCACCCCAACCTGCAACTGCGAGTTTGACTTCACTTGGCGAATATTGCACAACCTCGACACCGTGGCGCGATGCTGCACTCATAACCACCCCGCTGACTTGTCCGACGCTCATGGCGGTGCGAACATTCGATTGAAAAAATATTCGCTCGATTGCCAAAGCCGATGGTTTAAATTCATCGAGCAAGTCGTCGATCTCGCGACCGATCTCGGCCAAGCGACCAGGCAAATCACATTCGGGTTTGGTGCGCAATACGCCCAGTGAAACAACCGAGACATCGGTTTTGCCTAAAACTCGCAAAATGGCATAACCGCATCGGGTCAAACCCGGATCAACGCCCAAAATATTGGTCGTATGAGCAGTTTGTGGCGAAATTAGATCGCCAATTTTCTGCGCACTTTGACCTTGACGTGGGGCGAACATATGTTCATCTTAGTTGATGCCCGTCTAGGCTTTGGCGACTGCCTCAATGAGTTCTGAAACCGGACGGAAAGTCACGCCAACCACCGCGCGATGGACATATTTAACGACCCCCTCGGCGTCGATCACAAAGACACTTCGTCGCGGCATGCCCAAAAGCCCAATCACCGAATAGAGTTTTGCCACTTGCTTGTCGGTGTCTGACAACAACGGAAACTTGAAACCATGTCTGGCACTGAATGCCTCGTGACTTGCGATGTCTTGGGCCGATATTGCCAAAATCTGGGCCTTCACATCGGCGAACTGTTGCAACTCATTGTTGTAGGCGCATAACTGCTTGGTGCAGACCAGGGTTTCATCACCGGGATAAAACACCAGCACAACAGTTTGACCGCGAAATTGAGCGAGCGAAAAATTTTGTTTGCCCGTGCCTGGCAGCGTGAAATCTGGGGCGAGATCGCCAACTTCAATAGGTTTGATTGAAGTCATGAATCAACCGACTTCTTGCATCAGCGAATCAGAGATGTCAAAGTTTGCATAAACATCTTGAACATCATCGTTGTCGTCGAGTTCGTTCATAATTTTCAAAATCGCCTTTGCCTCTGTCGAATCTGTGATTGTCACGGTATTAGATGAAATCATCGTTGAACTTGCAGACGCAACCCCAATCTTTGATGCCTCTAGAGCAGACTTCAATTCATAGACCTGGCTCGGGTCGCAAGTTATGTGCCACATCTCATCTTCGGCAACTATGTCTTCGAGCCCGTGTTCGAGCCCGATGGTCATCAAGTCTTCTTCACTTGCCAACTTTGATGCCAGAATGACACCTTTTCGCGCGAACTGCCAGCTGACCGAGCCTGGTGCAGCCATTGAGCCGCCTTGTTTTGAAAAGATCATTCGCACGTCAGCCGCCGTGCGATTGCGATTGTCGGTCAAAATGTCGATCAGCATCGCCACACCGCCAGGAGCATAGGCCTCATAGGTCACTGCCTCATAGGCTTTGCCGTCTGTTTCACCCAAGCCACGCTTGATCGCGCGTTCAATTGCGTCATTGGTCATCGATGCAGCCTTGGCTTTGGCCACGACCGTTCGCAAAGATGCGTTGCTCGCAACGTCTCCGCCGCCTTCGCGAGCGGCAACTTCCAATAGTCGCGACAGTTTGGCGAAAGTCTTGCCACGAACTTTGTCAATCGCAGCTTTCTTGTGTTTGATCGTTGCCCATTTAGAGTGACCAGACATTGTTAGATCTCCTTTAGAAATAGCTCGTGGACTCGCGAATCAATCGACAGCTCGGGATGAAAAGATGCAACCAATACATTTTTTTGCCTCGCCAAGACTATGTCGCCGTCAAATTCTGCCAATGTTTCGACCCGGTCGCTCTTGTTCACGATGCGTGGAGCACGAATGAACACGGCGTGGAAATCTGACGAAAAATCTTTGACCGAAATATCGGCTTCAAAACTGTCGATCTGTCTTCCGTATGCATTTCGCTGCACGTCTATTTCTATGGCGCCGAACGAAACTTGGTCTTCACGCCCATCGATTATTTTTGTTGCCAAGAGAATCATCCCGGCACAAGTTCCGAAAACTGGCATGCCTTCTTTGATCAATTTTTTGATCGGCTCATACAATTCGAAAGACACCAGCAGTTGAGACATCGTTGTCGACTCTCCGCCAGGCATGACGAGGGCATCTATCGTCGACAATTCTTGGGGCGTTCGAACTTCGCGACACGTCACGCCAATCTGCGACAGAACTTTGGTGTGACTGTGAAAAGCGCCCTGAAGGGCTAGAACTCCGACTACTTTTGTCGAACTACCTGGCGAAACGCGAACCACCTGGAGGCCTCATATCGTTCACCAGCCGCGCTCTGAGTATTTTTCATTGATCTTGTCCATACCGATGCCCGTCATTGGCACGCCAAGGTTGCGACTCACTTTGGCGATGATCTCGGGATCGCGATAGTGAGTTGTTGCTTCGACTATCGCCTTGGCACGCGGAGCGGGGTCATCGCTCTTGAATATGCCAGAACCCACGAACACCGCCTCGGCACCAAGTTGCATCGCCAACGCCGCATCAGCCGGTGTGGCAATGCCACCAGCGCAGAACAAAGGCACTTGCAGCCAACCCGTTTCGGCAATTTCTTGCACAAGAGGCAAC
>CAYOVI010000100.1:0-266 GCA_964407365.1 uncultured Ferrithrix sp. | reverse complement strand
GGGCAACGGAGCCTGCAGACGCTTTGCCCAATCGAAAAGTTCTGCCGAATCTGCCTGGGTAATCTTTCGGATGTCGCCAATGATCGAACGCAGGTGGCGCACGGCTTCGACAATGTTGCCGGTGCCCGCCTCACCTTTTGATCTGATCAAGGCTGCTCCCTCACTGATTCGACGCAAGGCCTCGCCGAGGTTTGTGGCACCGCAAACAAATGGTGCGGTGAACTTGAGTTTGTCGATGTGATGCGCCTCGTCGGCAGGTGTCAAAA
>CAYOVI010000099.1:0-5832 GCA_964407365.1 uncultured Ferrithrix sp. | reverse complement strand
GCGTCTAGACAGTCGACCCACGTGGGTGTCTACCGGCAGACCCGGCAATCCGAAAACTACGCTTCGCAAAACATTCGCGGTTTTTCGACCGACTCCGGGCAGCGTCACCAAATCTTCGATCTCTCGAGGCACTTGGCCGTCAAATCTCGACATGACCTGACTGGCCATACCAATCAGATTTTTGGCTTTGGTCTGATAGAAACCCGTTGACCTAACCAGTTGTTCGACATGCGACAATTCTGCCGACGCAAGTTTTGCCGGTGTCGGATAAGCATCGAACAAACTCGGGGTAACCATGTTGACGCGTGCATCAGTGCACTGCGCTGAAAGAATCGTGGCTGCAAGCAACTGAAACGCCGACTCGTGGGTTAATTCGCAAATCGCAACGGGATATTCGCGCTTCAAAAGCCTCAAAACTTCTGTCGCACGCTTTGCGATTTCTGTTTTTTTTGACGCCATCAAGACGCAAGACTACACACAGCACCAGATAGATAGCCTTGGTCGCATGGTCAATTTCGAAATCAAACGAAACCTGACCCCACAAAACATCGCCGAAATCACCGAACTACTAGACACAATCGAAAAAGCCGACAACCGGCGACCCCTGAACGACCATCTTTGGATCGACCTTCGCCAAGGAGGACGGCCCGGATTTTCAGGTCTGACCGCAAGAGACAATGCAACAGGCAAACCCGTTGCTTATTGTCAAATTTCACGTGGCAATGATTCGTGGGCAATCAATTTGGTGGTTCACCCAAGTCATCGCCAAAACTTTCTCGCCATAGGCAAATCGCTACTTGGCGAGGCCACAAAAATCATCTCAGACCAAGGCGGTGGCCACGTGCTCTGGTGGGTCTCAGGCGCAAGGCAAGAACATGAAACATTGGCCAACCTTTTTGATCTGCATCTCGGTCGCACTCTTTTGCAGATGCGCATTCAACTGCCGCTTTCAAACTCGGTGATTTCGGCTACAACTCAAGTTGCGATCCAGAGTTTTCGAGTCGGCATTGACGAAGATGCATGGCTCGCTCTAAATAACCGTGCCTTTTTAGATCACCCCGAACAAGGCAATTGGACCAAGCAGATTCTTAAATCTCGCCAAGCCGAAAAATGGTTCGACAGTCGGGGCTTTCTGCTTTGCTTCGCCGAAGATTCAAGCAAACCTGATGGCCCTAACCTGGCTGCATTTTGCTGGACAAAGATCGACCAAGATCCGGCTATCGGCGAAATATACGTGATCGCAGTAGACCCTAAATACCAAGGTCGGGGTCTTGGCAGGTCGCTCACGGTGGCCGGCTTAGAGTTTTTGACCGCACAAGGTGCCACCACAGGCATGCTCTTTGTCGACAAAGACAACGTCGCCGCGGTTTCAACATATAAAAAACTCGGCTTTGAGGTTTGCGACCAAGAACAGGCATTCGTTGGCGATCTCGCCCCGAGGGGCGAGTGAACCTGACGCAATTGCCGACCAATAAACTGATCGCATGACAGACACCCTTTTGCCCCGCTGGTCGGTTGCCGACGTTCATGAATCTTTTTCTGCTCGTTCGTTCACCGATGCGATGGAGCGCACGCAAGCCAATGTCGCGCGTCTAGAGGCGCTTTTCGAAGAAAACAATATTCGTGCGGGCAAGGCCCACAAACCAACTAGCCAAGAAGGTGAAATCGCCAACGCCGTCATCAACTCGATGAACCAAACGATAAAAGAGTCGGAAATTCTCGGCTCTTATGTTTACGCAACTGTCAGCACGAACACGCGTGAAGAAACTGCACAAGGTTTGCTGAGCGAACTCGAGGTCGTCGACTCGCGGCTGTCACCACTTCTGGCTCGTTTGGCCGACTGGGTTGCAACTCTCGGCGCCGAAGATCTAGCCCAAGTCAGCGAGGTTGCACGCGAGCACCTCGGGCCACTTAAAAGGTTGCAGGCCAGAGCCGAACATCAAATGAGCGAAGTCGAAGAGGGCTTCTACGCTGAGCTTTCGACCACTGGTTCGTCTGCCTGGTCACGCTTGCAAGGCGACATCACATCGCAACTAACAGTTTCAGTCGATCTGCCCGACGGCACAAAGACTTTGCCGATTACCGCGGTGCGCGGAATGTCGACTCATTCAGATTTGCGAGTGCGCAAAGCCGCATACGACGCCGAGATGCGAGCATGGCCGACGGTTGCCATGCCGTGCGCTGCGGCGATGAACTCGATCAAGGGCGAGGCAAACTCGGTGAACCGACGTCGCCACTGGTCATCACCACTCGAGGCCTCGCTATATGCCAACAGTGTCAGTCGCAAAACTTTTGATGCGATGCAAAATGCAGTTACGGCATCTCTGCCCGATTTTCGCCGCTGGATGAACGTGAGGGCAAAACTTCACGGTGACACCAATGGTCTGTCATGGTGGAATCTCTTTGCGCCCCTCAACTTTGCCTCGAGTCAAATCTCGTGGGACCAAGGCGTGCAGCTTGTGCGTGGCGCGTTTGCCGCCTACAGCGACAACTTGGCCGGACTCGTGGATCGTTCACTTTCTGAAAAATGGATAGACGCCGAACCACGCGAGGGCAAGGTCGGCGGCGCATTTTGCATGTTGTTTGTCGACGACCGATCACTGGTGCTTCTCAATTGGTCTGGCAGCGTCGACTCGGCCCAAACAACGGCCCACGAACTTGGTCACGCATATCACAACACCCAACTTGCCGATCGCACGCCACTGCAGAAGCGTTTGCCCATGGCTTTGGCCGAGACTGCAAGCATCTTCTGCGAAACACTCGTTGTCGAAGAAGGTTTGTCGCGACTTTCTGGTGACGAAAGACTTGCGCTGCTCGACACAGATCTAGGTGGCGCAAATCAAGTTGTCGTCGACATTCACAGTCGCTTCTTGTTTGAAACAGAAGTCTTTGCCCGTCGTCAGCGTCGCACGCTCGGTGTCAGCGAACTCAATGAAATGATGCTCGAGGCCCAGGCCTCGGCCTATGGCAACGGCCTCGACCAGTCGACTGCTCACCCGCACATGTGGGTCTTGAAGCCCCATTATTACGGAAGTCATTTTTATAACTGGCCATACACATACGGTCTTCTTTTTGGTTTGGGACTCTATGCCCAATACAGCCGCGACCCGGAGCGATTTCGCAGCGGTTATGACAACGTGCTTTCGCGCGCCGGCATGGACACCGCCGAAGAACTGGGGCGCGCATTCGAAATCGACGTCAGCGACGAAGCATTTTGGACGGCCAGTCTCGACGTGCTTCGCGCCCGAATGATCGACTACGAAAAACTCGCACAAAAGCATCTCAAATAAAGTGGGCGAATCAAAGCAACTTGTCAAATCGCGATACGACGCGAGTCGCCAAGATATTGCCGAGATTCTTGGTGACGAACCAAAATATCGAGTCGATCAAATTTGGGAGGCGTTCTATGCCCAATTTAAATCGCCCCTCGAGATCTCGACAATCTCGAAAGATTTGCGCGCCAAAATCGACACTGAACTTCCGGCCGGCCTCGAGCTAATCAAATCGATTGACAGCGACCGAGGCGGCACGACCAAGTTTCTTTGGCAGCTCAAAAACGGTGGTCACAAAATTGAGTCGGTGCTGATGCACTACGAAGAGCGCGCAACTGTCTGTGTCAGCACGCAAGCTGGTTGTGCAATGGCTTGCGGCTTTTGTGCAACTGGTCAAGCAGGGTTTTCTCGGCAACTCACGAGTGGCGAAATCGTCGAACAAGTCGTTCACGCCGCGCGCACTAGTGCGACACGAAAACAGCGACTCGCCAACGTCGTGTTCATGGGCATGGGCGAACCATTGGCAAATGAAGAAGCCGTTTGGCAAAGTGTTGCGCGAATTCATGACGCAATCGGCATTTCAGCCAGACATTTGACGATCTCGACGGTGGGCATCATTCCTGGCATCAACACGCTCGCCGACCGACCACTGCCTGTCAATCTGGCCGTGTCGCTTCATGCCGCCCGCAACGAGTTGCGCGACTCGCTTGTGCCGATCAACAAGCGATACCCAATCGAAGATTTGATGCAGGCCTGCAAAAAATATTTGCTGAAAAAAAATCGCCGCATCACTTTTGAGTGGGCGTTAATCAAGGGTGTCAACGACACACCGCGCGATGCGCGAGAACTTGCAAAACTCGCCAAAAGTCTCAAGCCCAGTGCGCACGTCAATTTGATTCCACTGAATCCCACACCGGGTTACCTGACAAAAGGCAGCTCACCAGATGAGGTTCGCGGTTTTGCAAATCGTCTTATCGATCTTGGCGTCAATGCCACGGTGCGACGCAATCGAGGCACCGATATAGATGCCGCATGTGGTCAGTTGGCTGCCGGCCAACCCGTCTCGATTAGCTCGCGCTCAAAAGTTTTATAAGCCTTTCGCGACCGGTGTCGATCTGTTCGGTTAGTGCACGCTCCATCGCACCACCGGTGAACAAACTGCCCGAATAATGCAGACTCATGTGCAGCAGCGCACCATCGGCCGTGTTGGTGATAGTTGCACGTAAAACCCACTCGGCATGTCGCCTCGAGTCGTTTTCGCGACGCTCAAAAACCACCAAGTTTGGCGATTGAAAAACTGTTCTGGTCATTCGCAGTCGCTTTGAACGCGCGAGCAAGCCCAGCCTCGCTCGCAACTCGACGAGCCATGTCGGACCGTCATTGTTTGGCTCGACAACCAAATCGACTTTGTGCACGAAATCTAGCCAAGACGAATAGTTCGCCAGGTCTGCGACAAAATCAAAGAGCTTTTGGGCAGAAACAGGCACCTCGACAGATGCGACTACTTCCATCTAGCTATTGCTAATACTCGGGGTGCTGCTGGTCGTGATCATAATCAGGTTGATTGTCGACCTGAGACTCACCAAAGCCGCCGAAGGCTCTCGACAACAGCCTGCCCCTTGCAATCAAGCGTCCGTCTAGATCGCCCGTGCGATCAAACTGCGGGGTCCACGGCATCGCTTGAGTTTCTTGGGGGTCAATTGTCTCGGCAATTTCTTCGGGCTCGCTGACATCAAGCGTGGCAACTGGCGTGGCAACTGGCGCGACAACCCTCGTGGCAAAGTCGAACAAATCTTGAATGACCGCACTCGTAGTCTTTTTCTCTTTTCTCTTTGTTTTCTTGGTTGAGTTTGATTTTGCCTTCGAAGTCACAGGCGCACTGAAAAGGCGCTGTTTTTTTGCGCGATTATCTATTATTTGCCAGTCTCGGGGCACGACCAACGAGTCTGCATGGCGCCGGCACAAAATATTTACCCGCGAAGAATCTCGTGGAATCGGCGCATCAATGTTGACGAGCAGATTGACGGTGTCAATTACGTAAGCGACTTCACCTCGTTCGCGACACGAGGGTCTCTCACACTTTTTGACCATAAATATAGATTAGGTCAAAATATTTGGCGCCGTGAGCGATGAACAACTCACGAGCCGGTAAATGTCGCGGCAATCTTGCTCGCCGAATCTCCACCGCGTCGCAAAATGACCGCAAGAAACCAAAGTGCAGCCAGAGTAACCATGAACAGCATCACTGCGCCGACTCCCCAGAAAGGTTTGATCGTGCTGCGCGTGGCACCCAATAGAGCCACCGGAAAGGTCGTCGAGCCAGCCTCACTCAAAAGCGTCGAGATCACCGCATTGTCAAGACAAAGAGCAAACGACAAAAGTCCACCGGCGACCATCGCCGAGGCGATCAATGGCAAAGTGATTTGTCTGAAGGCTCGCGCTGGTGGTGCGCCGAGATCTCCGGCTGCCTCTTCTAGCGACTCGTCAAGACCGGCCAATCGCGCTCGCACTATCAGCGTGACAACCGCACTCGCATAAAGCGACTGACCCACCCAAAGCT
>CAYOVI010000098.1:0-5855 GCA_964407365.1 uncultured Ferrithrix sp. | reverse complement strand
GCACGGTGGCCGACACGGCGGGCAACGCGATGACGTCGACGACCGTGCCGTCGGGAGCGAACAACATCGCTGGCGCCAAAGCAATCGTCATTGACACGACCGCACCGACAGCCACGCTCGGGGTGCCCGATCTCGCCAGCGCGAGCGACACTGGGGTTTCATCGACCGACGACATAACGAGCGACGACACACCCACGCTTAGTGTCGTTGTCACGAATCTCGAGGCAGGTGGCACCGGCTACGTGAAGGCATCGAAGACCGGGTCGTCTGACGTGACGTGCACGCTGTCGGCGGGCTCGTGCACGCTCGGCTCTCTCGCTCAGGGCACGTGGTCGATCGTGTCGTATCAAAACGACGCAGCAGGCAATGATGGTTCGACATCTGCGGCGTCGGCGGCACTTTCGATCACCGTCTTCACCACGGCGCCGACGACCGCAACGTTCGCCGCATCGGCAGCGACCTCGAGTTCGGCGACGATTACCTTCACTGTTACGGGCAGCCACCAACTCGACTGCACGAGCCTGTCGACGACCGCGACCACCACCAGCGGTACCGACTTCGTGCTAACTGCGGGTATCTCGGCGATCTCCTCTATCGCCCAGACTTCGACCACGGTGTGCACCCTCACCGCGACGTCAACCGCCACCGCCGGCGGTGGCGCGGTGGTATCTACCCTGACTGTTGCGGCATCTTTCTCGGTCGCAGACCCAGCCGGAAATGCACTGACAACCCTTACTGGATCGCCACAAACTATTACGGTGACGGTTCCTGCACCGCCGTCTAGTGGTGGCGGTGGTGGCGGTTCTAGCGCAACTACAACTACTACCACTACCGCTCCGGTGACCACCACAACTACGACTGTTCCGACTGCAACTTCTATTCCCAAAGTTGCTTTTACAACAACGACAACAACAACTCCACCCAGCCGACCACGGCTATCAGTGCCTGGAATCGTTGCGCCAACAAAGTTGACAGTACTTTTGCCAACTCAACAAACCGACTCGACCAAAATAATTAGTGAATATTTTCAAGCACTTGAAAAGAAAAATCAAACTCAGACTGCCGACAAATTGCGAGATGCTGTTACTGCAGCAGCACCTGCAATCGGTAATGCGATTGCCGACGCAGTTGCAAGACTGGCACAAACTTTAGAAAACAAAGAGTCGTCTCAGCTCGAGGTCGTCAAGGCAAAAGCCGCGGTCGCCGATGCGTCAGCCCAGGTAATTCTCGTTGCGCTCAATGCATTAAACGGCAATTTAACTTCTTTGGCTCTTCCGGTGACGAAAAATTCGCAACTTCCCGAACTAGACCCAGGCAAAACAACAATCATTTCGCCAAAGGGATCAGAGCCCGGAAAGGTTGACCTCGTTGCTGGTTCAACACTCGTCTTGAGTTCACCAAAAGAAAATCTTTCGTTGGCAATGACTGCAATCGACTCGTCAGGCGAAAAGGTTCCAGTTAGTCAAAACAATTCAATCAATGTAGATCATGGTCAATCACTGGCAATGACCGGTTCGGGTTTCAAGCCAAAGACTGAGGTGAAAATTTGGATGTTTTCAAACCCACACAGCATCGGCACCGTTTTTACCGATGCCAACGGTTCGTTCGCGGCAGAAGTGCCAATGCCCGACAATCTCGTTCCGGGAAATCACACGGCACAGGTCAATGGCAACAATAAAGATGGAAGTTTGCGCTCCCTCAACCTTGGTCTAGAGGTTGACCTTCCCTCAGAGTCGCCCGCTGCCAAGACTAAAACCACACCTGATGTGAACTCGGCAAACATTTATTTTCGAGGTGACGACTCTAAATTGTTTTGGGGCGCAGTAGCGCAACTCAAAAAACTTTTACCGAAACTTCGCAAGGCCAGCAAGGTGAGCGTATTTGGTTATTCTCACTCAAATGATGCCGATAACAACAAATTTGCAGTTGAGCTTTCAAAGACTCGTGCAGAAAATGTTGCGGCCTGGTTGCGTCAACGCAAGATCGGCGTTGTCTCAGTCGAGCAATTTGGCTACGACAAGCGCTCTGCAAGAGCCAAACCAAAACTCAATCGAAGAGTAGAAATCAAGTGGTCTGATTAAGGCAGACCGAAACTCGACACATTATTAAAATTATTCGCTGCGGGTGTTTAACGGCAACGAATTCTTATAGCCAGGTCAAATAGTTAGAACGGTTATCCGCGCAAAGAAATGCCTGAAAGTTTGGATACCATCGCCCTGTGACCCGCACGACCGATACCCGCACGCGCCTGCTATTTGCCACATGCTCGGCAATAGAACGCGGTGGTGAAGGCGCAGTCAACGTGCACAAGATCGCCAAGGCTGCAGGGGTTACCGTGCCGTCTCTCTACCACCACTACGGCAGTCGTGACGGCCTCGTCGAAGAAGCCCAGGCATATCGCTATGAAGAAGGCATGCGAACCATGGCGGTTCGCTTGCAATCAATCATGAATCGTGCCAAGACGAAGACCCAATTTCGAGACCAGATTGAGACTTATCTCAAAGTCATTCTCGCTGACGAAAATGCCGACTTCCGCCGGGTGCGAGTAAGTGTGCTGGTGAGCGCCTACAACAACCCACGCCTCGTCAAGCGAATCGTGGCCGCCAATCGAACATACGTAGAGCGACTCGCCTCATACCTAACTCCGGCAATTCAGAAAGGATGGATTCCCAAGTCGGTCGACATTGAGTCGTTGATCTTCTGGACAACCACCGTGCTGAATGGCCGCGTCATCATCGAACTCGATGCAAACAAGACCTTCGAATCCGGCTGGAACAAAATTTATGTCGACTCAACGATGCATGCACTCGGCTTCAAATGAGACGATGTCGAAAATTTAACGAAGTTAAGACTTTTATTCGCCGAGGGTGTTTAGGCGCTCAGCAACATCGGCAAACTTCGAGTCGCTGCTATTAATCTTTGAGAACAATCGTCGAGCACTAGCGAAGTCTCCGGCACGATCATAAAGATCTGCCAACACATACCACTCGCGAAGATGATGTTCTTGAACCTTGTGCGGGTCGCTTGTGCCGTGGGTCATCATTCGCACCGCACTTTGAAGTTCGCCCTGATCGGCTAACGCACCGGCAGCGACAATGCGACCTTCGGCCAAAAGCGCTGCAGGTGGAGAAACCACCTTCATCGACTCCCACAGTTCGGTCACTTTTTCATAGCGACGTAATGCCCGATAACAATCAGCAAGCACCGGATGATTGACGTCTTCAGTGGGTTTGATGCCACGTGCGATCTCGAGTTGATCGGCGGCATCTTGCCAGCGACCGAGGCGATACATCGACAGACCGGCAACTTCGTGCACGATGGCCAAACCCGTCAACGTAGACAACAATGGCATTATCAACTTGCGCGCCTCGGCATAGCGATGTGCTTCAAAGGCGTGCAACGCTCTTGCCAAGCGCTCTATGGCTCGTTCAGCACCAGCCCCGAGTTGCTCTTTGATTTTGTTGGCATCAGTTGGCTCGACATTTTTCGTGCTTACAACTGTTGGTCTGTCGTCGTCGACTTCGCGACGCGACGTGCGCTTTGAATTGCGATCGTTAGTTGATTTTCGCGTCGAACCCTCGTCTTGCCAGCGATCTCTGGTGTGTTGCGCTGGTGGATAAGGCTTGCGGCCATAGCGACGACCACCCGTGCGACGCTTGACGTCTTCTGATCGACGCTGAGCATCAGTTCGCGTATCGGGCCGATCATCACGGCGCGGCCGATCACGGCGATAATCACGGCGATTTTCACGGCGATCATCACGGTCAAACCTGCGAGCTGGCCGATCACGGCGATCATCACGGCGCGGCCGATCGCGATCGAATCTACGTGCTGGTTTACCCGAGCGCCCGCTTGGGCCTCTGCGAGGTCGACGACTTGAATCTCGTTTATCGTCGCGTGGCATGGCACATTGACGCTATCGCCAAAATGCGCCCATTCGCTTGATGTTTTGGGTTCTATCGCGCGAAGATCATTACCCCGTCGTCGATTGGAGACTTGCGAAACATTTTTTTGTCGCGCCGATAATTTTGCGGATTAATCCACGGCTCACGATCACCTTGCTTGGGCATTTTGTGCATTGCTCGACGCATATAGCCAGATGAAAAACTCTCGATCCATGACTTGACTGGCATGTTGGTGTCGCTCGCACGCAACGTCGGGGTGCACATCGAAGTTTTGGTGTCTCGCATGTGATTCAGCAATCGACAGACGATTTCGCAGGTCAAGTCGGCGCGCAAAGTCCACGAGGCATTGATGTAGCCCCAAGATGATGCCAAATTTGGAATGCCTGAAAACGCAAAACCTTTATATGTCCAGGTCTGGGCGAAATCAACTGGCTTTGAATCGACGATGAACTCCATCTCTCCAAGAGTCACCAAATTCAACCCGGTAGCCGTGACGACGATGTCTGCTTCAAGTGTTTGACCAGAGTCGAGTTCGATGCCAGTTGGCGTGAACTTCTTGATCGTGTCGGTGACTATCTCGGCTTTACCCGAACGAATCGCTTTGAACAAATCACTATCGGGCACAAGACACAATCGCTGATCCCACGGGTTATAAGAAGGCGTGAAATGTTTGGCGACGTCGTAATCTGGCCCCAACTCGGCGCGAACACCACTGAGCAACAGTTCTTTTATCTCGAGAGGCTTTACCCGAGTGCGCTTGTAGACAATTTGTTGCATCGTTGTGTTTTTAAAACGCGTAACTTTGTAGGCAAGCTTTTCAGGCAACAACTTGCGCATTTTTTTTGCAAATGGGTCGATCGAAGGCCGCGAAACTACATATGTCGGTGAGCGTTGCAACATCGTTATTTTCTTGACCTCGTTTGCCATGGCGGGCACGATGGTCATCGCCGTGGCACCAGAGCCGATAACGACAACTCGTTTGTCTCGATAGTCAAGATCGCTCGGCCAAAACTGTGGATGCACGACTTTGCCACCGAATTTTTCTATGTCGGTGAATTCTGGAGTGAAACCCTGCTTGTAGCTGTAGTAACCAGAACACATGAACAAAAAATTGCATGTGAAGGCTTTTGTCGCGTTCGAGGCTTTATCGGCGACCGACAATGCCCAAAGCTTTTTGGCAGTCGACCATTCGGCTTTTTCGACGCTGTGGTTATAGCGAATTTTTGTAGCGAAGCCATTTTCGTCGATTGTCTCGCGCAAATATTTCAAAATTGCAGGACCATCCGCGATCGACTTTTCAGCAGTCCATGGCTTGAACCGATAGCCCAGCGTGTGCATGTCACTATCGGAACGCACCCCCGGATAACGAAACAGATCCCAGGTGCCACCAAAATCTTTGCGACCCTCGAGGATCTGAAACGTTCGATCAGGGCTCAAGGTTTGCAGGTGATAAGCCGCACCAATGCCAGATATGCCAGCACCGACGATGATCACATCGAAGTGAGTCTGGTTGTCAACCACTTGCCCAACGCTACTAATGGGCTTGATTCAATATCGGCTCAGAAAAGCAAATAGCCCTCGCACGAATGCGAGGGCTATTCACCTTGTTCAAAATTAATCTGGCAACGACCTACTCTCCCAGGAGGTCTACCTCCAAGTACCATCGGCGCAGATGGGCTTAACTGCCGTGTTCGAAATGGGAACGGGTGTGACCCCATCGCTATGGTCACCAGAAATTTGTAGTCATTTAGGGTTCACCCCTAAGGACTTCAGAGCAAGCACGAGCAAAATCCAAGCCCTCGGCCGATTAGTACCGGTCGGCTAAATGCGTTACCGCATGTACACCTCCGGCCTATCAACGTGATGGTCTCGTCACGGGCCTTACTGCATTGACTGCATGGGAGTGCTCATCTTGGAACGGGCTTCCCGCTTAGATGCTTTCAGCGGTTA
>CAYOVI010000097.1:0-5874 GCA_964407365.1 uncultured Ferrithrix sp. | reverse complement strand
TCAGCAAAAAGAATCGATCGCATTTCAGGTCTTTGGACGGTAATTGAAAACCTGAGGTCTTCGATGACTCTTGTGCGCGGAGGCATTTCACCTTTGGTGGAAGATGCTGATGTCGCAGAATTGAACATTAGAAAGCCAGATGCCCAAGTTTTGGTGATCGACGGCGCAGGCCACTCGGTGCAGGGTGATCGGCCAGTCGAATTAGCAAGCGCTCTGACTCGGATTTTGGGGAACTAAAGCCCTATCTTTGCCTCATGCGAAAATTGGGTCGGCCAAGTGGGTGCGAAGGCGTCGATACTCGCAATCGTCTATTGATCGAAGCCCGACGAAGTTTCGCCACCGAAGGTTTTGACGCCACCACAAACAAGAGCCTGGCCAAATCTGCCGGAATAACAACGGCGGCGATCTACCACTATTTTCCGTCCAAAGTAGAAATGTATTTGGCAGTGTTCATGGATGTTCAGTCTTTGGTTTGCAAGACAATAGAAGATTCTGTAAGTAGTGATCGAGAGATCGTTGAGAATATTTCGAGCATGGTAGATGCATTGGCTGCGTTGACGAAGCGAGAGCCGGCAGTTGTGGCCTTTGTGCTGAGCGTTTCGGCTGAGGCGCATCGGCACCCTGAATTGTTGAAAGCAGTTGTGCCAGTCGGCGGACAAATAGGGGGAATTTTGCTCAAGGTTGCCCAGGCCGCCGTAGATCGAGGTGAGGTGCACTCAGAAATTTCGGCACGTTCACTTGAAGACATGCTGATGGTCGTGCTCGCTGGGCTCGCGCGCTTCAACATGGTTTATCGCGACGCCAATCGCACGGCCGAACTGATCAAGTCGATGAAAATTTTGCTCGCGGGAGAGGCCTTCAAGGTTTCATCGACTGTTTAGGTCGTCGCTGGCTAATTCGTTGCAGGAACCTTCGTCGACTTAAAGGCGTCGACGAAAAAAATCGCTAGCCCGACCCAAACAAAGCCAAAGCCGAGAACTCGAAGAGAATTTAGTTCCTCGCTGTAAACCAGCCAGCCGAGCAAAAAGTTGAATGATGGCACCAAATATTGCATCGGCCCGAGAACACTCAGGCGCACGCGGCGTGAGGCCGCACCAAACATCAGCAAGGGTATTGCAGTCATTAAACCCGTAAGCAACACCAAGGCCCACTCGAAGCCAGAAGCGAGATTCGCGACCGAATCTGGGCGGTCAAAAGTGACCACCACCAAAGCAATTGCCGGTATCAGAAGTGCGATCACCTCGCCCGACAAGCTCTCGAGGCTGGTGAGAGCGACCTGCTTTTTCAAAAAGCCATAGATGCTCCATGAGGTGGCGATCAGAATTGCCCGCCATGGAGGCTCGCCATATGAATAGGTCAAAATTGCAATGGCAATGGTTGCCAGGGCAATGACGGCCCGATGCGACGCACGAATCGGTTCATGCAAGACAATAAATCCGATGACCATCGTGAAGATCGGTGCGATGAAATAGCCGAGTGCGGTTTCGAGAATGTGCTCGTGGACGACCGCCCAAACATATGTTGTCCAGTTGACCGACAGCATGATGCTGGCAAGTGCGATTGTCTTGCGGGTTTGTCTTTCTCTGAGACCTGCTATGAGATTGCGAAATTGTTTGTTGTAGAGCAGAATCGCGATGAGCACGATCGCAGATGTGACGATGCGCCAACCGATGAGTTCGAACGCATTGAATTCTTTGAGAAGTTTCCAATAGATAGTTAGAAAGCCCCAAGTGATGTAGGCACCGAGTGCATAGGCGATGCCAGAGCGCTCAGAATGTTTAGACACGGCTATTCACCCTAGTCAGTAGCCTTAAATCGATGGTAGACGACGTTTTTGAGGTGTGGCAGAGTGTTGTTGCCGACATAAATCGACTTCAAGACAGCACATTGGTCGATTTGTTTGCCCGCGACGATAAGCGTGCAGAAAAAATGACGACATTTTTGGGCGAAAATGAGTCTGAGATTGTCGTTGACTATTCGAAGCAAATTGTCGACGATCAAGCACTTCAAAATTTGTTGTCGTTGGCCAAGCACGCTCGGGTAGTCGAGAAATTCGTTGAAATGCGCAAAGGCGCGCAACTCAATTTCACCGAAAAAAGGCCGGTTCTGCATACGGCGCTTCGTGAAGCCAAGACTTCAAGCGTCGTTTTAGATGGTCAAGACGTGATCAATCAGGTGCACGGAGAACTTGAAAAATTGAAGCTTTTTTCAGAGAAAATTCGTAGCGAGAAAAAGTTCAAGAAAATAATCAACATCGGAATAGGCGGTAGCGATCTAGGCCCCGGCTTGGTCTATGAAGCTTTGAAAGCAGGTCATTTAGGCGAGATCGAATGTCTGTTTGTTTCAAATCTAGATTCGACCGAGATCAATGCGGCCTTGATGAATTGTCGACCTGAAGAAACCATGTTTGTGGTCTGTTCAAAGTCATTCAAAACCGCTGAAACTCTGGCCAACACCCGAATTGCCAAAGAGTGGTTGTCTGATGGGCTCGGGGTCGCTCCCGAGAGCGAAATTTTAGCCAACCACTTTGCAGTTGTCACTGCGAACAATAAGCGTGACGACATATCGAATGTGGTTGGTGCAAGAGTTGAGAACATTTTCAAGATTTGGCCTTGGGTGGGTGGAAGATTTTCGATCGCATCGGCGATGAGCTTGGCGCCAATCATCGCCTTTGGATTCGAGATTTTTGCTGATTTTTTGGTCGGCATGAGAATCGTCGACGATCAAATGCAGAATTCTGAAGCCAACAGCAACGCTCCGCTTATTTTGGGTTTGCTCGATGTGTTCAATTTTGGCACCGGGCGCTATGCAAGCCAGGCGATTTTGCCCTATGCGTCGGGGATGCGTTTGTTGCCTAACTATTTGCAACAGTTGATGATGGAGAGCAATGGCAAATCTGCGCGTCAAGACGATCGAGCAAAACAAATTAATACCTCACCCGTTGTGTGGGGCGCAGTGGGCACTAACTCACAGCATGCGTTCATGCAAATGTTGCATCAGGGCACCCAAATCGTGCCGGTCGACTTCATCGGGTTTGGTCAACTAGCCAAAGTTGATTTGACGTCGCACGATGCTTTGATCGCAAACATGTTCGCTCAAGCCAGAGCCCTTGCTTTTGGCGACGCTCAGTTCAAAAAAGTCGACAAAAAAGACCACAAAAACGAAGTTGATGAATTCGCCGATCATCGCCAAATGAGCGGCAACCGTCCTTCGACGACTATTTTTGCCAAGTCGCTGACGCCAAAAACTCTCGGAGCCATGATTGCGATGTATGAACATCGCGTGTTCGTTCATGGGGTTATTGCATCGATAAATAGTTTCGATCAATTCGGGGTCGAATTAGGTAAATCGCTATCAATTGACATCAATTCGCAGATCACTCAAATATCAAGCACGTCTGACCCGTCTACAGATTATGAAATTCATGATTCTTCAACCCAAAGCCTGATCGCCAAGTATCGCCACTGGAGAAAAAAATAGTTTTTTAGCGAATCATCCACTTTTGGTTGCTTGGTCGGTCAGGGTCGTGCGCCTACGCTGGTTGTATGGCGATCAAAGTTTCACAGGCAGAGCGAATGATGAATTTGCTGGCATTGCTCGTCGATAGGGCAAAGCCCCTGACATTGCGACAGGTTCGTCAAGAGCTGGGCACGCAGTATCCAGAAAGTGACGAGGCGGCTCGTGCGGCTTTTGAGCGCGACAAAGCCGCATTGCGCGAGATGGGTATACCAATTGAGACGAAAACTCTCGGCGGCGATGCCGCTGGTGAGGTGACTTATTGGGTCAACAGATCGAACTATGAACTCAGCGACCTTCGCCTGACACAAGAAGAGCGCGACGCCTTGCAACTAGCAGTTGCCACCGTGCATTTGGGTGCCCAACACGGTGAAGAGGCATTGTGGAAACTTGGTGGCGAGAGAATTCTCGGAAAAGCGTCGATGAGCGTCAACATCGGGCTGGTGGATTCGAACATGGCGACGATCACCGATGCGGTGATGAAACGCAAGACGTTGAATTTTGAATATAAAGGCGAGAAACGACAAGTCGACCCATACGGCATGCTTTCGCGAAATGGTTTTTGGTACATCATCGGCTTTGATCATTTGCGTCGTGATAAACGGGTGTTTCGTGTAGATCGAATTGAAGGCTCGGTCTGGGCAGGTGAGCCCCGTGCATTCAAAACCCCGGCCGATTTTGATGTCGCAGCGGCGGTGCCGACTGAAAAGCAGATGCTGGCGGCAGGAGACGGTGAGGTAACTAACGCCGTTGTGCTCGTGGACGCCTCTTTGGCGCCAATTGTGCGACGTGAGTTTGGGGAGACCTCGGTGATACGTGATCGACAAGATGGAAGCGTTGAATTTTCGATTCCTTGCGCAAACATGGAGGGCTTCAGGCTGTGGTTGTTTGCCATGGTAGAAAGCGCAGAAGTATTGGAGCCCCAAAACGTGCGAGACCAGGTGATGGCGTGGCTCGAAGAATTGATAAGCGGCAAGTCATGACAAAAAAGCGCACGTCAAAAAAAGGCAATGCAAAGAAGAGCAACACAAAAAAGCGCGCTACCAAGACGACCAAAAAAGTGGTTATACGTGCTTCTAGACCGTCGCGTCCCACACGCCGGGGCCCACGAAGCGCGGCCCAACGAGTAAGCGGCTTGTTGGTGATGTTGCCTTGGATCATGCAGAGAAAACGAGTAAGGATCTCGACCATGGCAAGACAGTTCAATTTGACCGAGGCCGAACTTGTCGAAGACCTTCAGATGGCCGCAGTTTGTGGCGTTCCGCCTTATACGCCAGATGCATTGATCGACGTATATATGGACAACGGAATGGTGATCGCCGAGGTGCCACTTGTCTTTTCGCGGCCTCTCAAATTGAGCACGGCAGAACTCTTTGCGGTGTCGGTGATGGCCCAGACGGCATTGCAGTTGCCAGGGGCCAACAAGAAAGGGCCACTGGCTACGGCTTTGGCAAAACTTGCGCCTCTCATGCCTGCAGGTGCCGAAACGATCAAGGTTCAACTTCCAAAAACGCGTTTTGTTAAAGAGCTTCTTGTCGGCGTCGAGACAGGCGAGCGCCAAGAAATTGAATATTTTTCGCCAGCTTCGGCCAAACGCACCTCACGACAGATCACTCCGCGAAAAGTATTTGAAGACTCGGGTCGCTGGTATGTGGCAGCAGACGATCACCTTTCAGGAGAGGATCGAGTTTTTCGCGTTGATCGCATTGAACGACTTGCTGGCACAGGAATATTCGATCAGTTGCGAGAAGTGCGCGACGACGAGTTGCCGTGGTTCTCTGAGAGCATGCAGCAGGTCACTCTGAGGGTGCAAAAGTCGGCACGATGGATTGTCGAGTCTTATCCGTATCTGTCGCGAGTCGACAACAAAGACGGCAGTGTCGATCTGAAGATTTCGATTACATCAAAGCATTGGCTAGGTCGTCTGTTGCTGCGTGCTGGCGATGGAGTGAAAGTCTTGAAACCCGTCGACTATAAAAATTTGGCCAGCCAAACCGCCCAAAACGTGCTCGCGCGCTATCAAAAGACCCAATCGCCAAGCTGAGGCGGCGGCCGCTTTTAGGCCCCAAAGTATGTTTCGAGTTGCTCAACCGTCGTGATTTGATGTGCCCGCAACAAATGAGGCAACACCAACGCTGCGCCCAAGGCGTCTGCGAGCGCATCGTGCGGGCGGTCGACGACGATGCCGTAGCGGTTCGTGACATCTCTCAGTTTGTGAGAGTTTGCGCGTTGAGGGTCAAGTGCCCGTGAAAGTTTGAGCGTGTCGAGTGGCCCATTGAACTTGAGTTGGGTGTCAAGGCGATCCGCTTCGCCATTTAAAAAGCCGATATCAAATTTGGCGTTGTGGGCGACAAAGAC
>CAYOVI010000096.1:0-5878 GCA_964407365.1 uncultured Ferrithrix sp. | reverse complement strand
TATCGAATCGAACATGAATTGCCTATCTGGCACATCGAAGACCCCGGCGAGCGCATTGCTTGTGTGGCCCATGCGGGCACCAACAGCACTGTAATTTGTCATCTGCTTGGTTTGACTCCGACGCCGTGGGAGTGGGAGAGATTCGTTTTAGGTCACGCTTCAATTACGCGACTCGAAGCATTCAAGATTGGCGACGGCTATACCTTCGCCCTTTCGCCTCTATCTGACCTTGAACACATACCGGTAGAAGACCGAACTTATTAGCAAGAACATTTGAGTGGTGGCAAAGGATCTCACCTCTTCACCACCACTCGATCGAGCAGCTTTCTACGGTTGTGGGAGCACCTCCGTGACATGGCATGCATCGACAGCTTTGATGATTGGGTAAGGATTTACCGCCTCGCCACCTTTTGGGTGCACTTCAAAGTGCAAATGTGAGTTTCCGGCATTTCCAGTAGCACCCATGTAACCAATTATTTGACCTGCGCGAACGACTGAACCAACTGTGATGCCCTGGGCAAATGAGTCAAGATGGGCGTAGAAAAAGTAAGTTCCATCTGCGGTTGTCAAACGAAGTGCATTGCCGCTCAACTTTGAATCGGCCCCATACATTTTTGTGATCGTGCCGTCAGTCACCGCATAAAGAGCCAGTCCCTTTGGGCCAATTATGTCAACGCCAATATGCAAACGTCCACCTGAGCGAGATTCGTGCCAACTATCTACAAACGAACAACGACCTTGCGACGGAAAGACGCTGATTTCTGTAATGCCCAGTGTCGAGAGTTCAGGAAGTACTCCGAGTGCTACGGCGGTACGAATGTCTAGAGCGCCTGTTGCATTGAAGCCTCGAGAGTTTTGAAAGTTTGTCAGCGCAATGGTTGTTGCCAAACCGAAAATGCCGTCGACCCCACCCTTCACTTCAACTGAGTTGTCGATCAGTTTTTGCTGCACCAATCGAACTGAGTCACTGCGTTGACCTCGCACAGGCAAACTGTCGATAGTCAGCATTCCCGTTGCTGGGGCTGCCACAACAACTGCTGTTGGTGTCGCTGCTGGCGCCGCCACGACTACTGGTGCGGGCGCTGGTGCTGCTACTGGTGCTGCGGTTGGTTTTTGGTTTGCGGCAGAAACTTTGGCTTTGGCGGGCTGATCTGCCGCGATTAGTCCGAGAAACTTTGCCGTTCGTTCGTCGAGCCGACCGGTTGCCCTAAAGCCAACGACTTTTTGAAAGTTCTTCAATGTCGATTGAGTGGTTGCCGAGAAGACGCCATCGGCGCCGCCTTTAAGGGTGAAACCTCTTGCAATTAGAGCCTCTTGCAGTCGAGTCACTGCGGTGCCTGAATCGCCATAAACCGGTAGTGCGTTTGTTGCTGCGCTTGCTGAGGGCACTGCCAACCCAAGGCTCAAAACTGAGCCAATAACAATTGCGAACGCAATTTTTGTCTTTTTTGCCATTTCTGCTCCCTTGTGAGATCCGCATAAGGGATCGGCACGAGAGTGCAGAACTTGAGTAAATTTTCACTTAAAATCATTAACTGACCACACATAGTGGTCAAATTTGCTAAATGACGGGAGATTGACTACTTAAAGTCAAGTAATTCGGCCAAATAGGGCCGAACTGCCCACATGGCAACAAATTCGCGATAGCTGGCCAAGTCATCTGAACTTGGCTTTGCACCAGTCCAAACTGCCCGGATCATGAGATTTCTGGGAGTGTGTTCGTCACCAATGAACTCGATGATCTCTGATCGATAGCCGTGGAGTTTTAGAAGGTGAGACCGAAGCGAGTCGGTCAAAATATCTGCAAATCTTTCTTTCAAAATTCCGTGGCGCATGACCAATCTCCATGGTTCGGGCGTATTGGACATCTGAGTTTGCAGCTGATGATGACAGCAAGGTGAAACGAGCAATATTTTCGCCCCATTTTTAATCGACCAGGCCAATGCCTCGTCTGTTGCGGTGTCGCATGCATGCAGTGCCATTGCGATGTCAACGCCTTCTGCCGTCGATGATGAGATCTTCTCGGCGCGAAAATCGAAGGCGTCTTGCTTTCCTAATTCTGCTGCAATTTTGATGTTTCGGTTGCGACTCTCGGCACGTTGATCAATGCCGAGAACAGAATTCGGCAGGCTATGCAGATCTAAATGTTCATGAACCGCAAAGGTGAGATAGGCGTTGCCGCAGCCATGATCGACAATTCGCAAGGGATTTTCCGATGACGGTGTCGGAATGTTTTTGGAAGAAATCTCAGTTAGCAACGTTGGCATCAAAATTCGCAAAAATTCTTCTATCTGCATAAATTTGTCGGTCATCGAGGGTTTGATAGCGCCACGATGATCTGTGATGCCAACTTTTCTCAATACCTCGCTCTCAGAATTCAATAGACGATGTTTTGCTCGGTCATGTCGAACGTCTTGGGCAAGTTTTCGATCTTCGCGATGAACCTGCAAGTTTCCTTGTTTTGTGAATCTTATGGTTAGAGTCACATCGGTTGCTTCGACCAGAAAATTTGCAAACCCAGACTCAAAAAGTGGAGCAACATCAATATTTCCGAATTCATGGTTGCTTGTCTTAGAGCCGTTTTCAGTGACTTCAATCTTTTGAATCACCAATTTGTCGCCCAGTCTGACGGGTCTGAGTTCAGTCTTTTTCGACTTTGGAGACATATTTCTTCTGCGACCCGAAAAGATTGCCCGCACAAGTCTTTTTGGGTCGGCGATTAGTGCCGAAATCTCGTCAATATATTCGTGCTGTTTTATTGACATCTTAGATTTTTGTTCGATGTCGATCGATACATCGCCATCCAGAATTTGTTCGGCGGTAAGTGTCGGTCACACGAAACAGCTCAAAAACACACTTGCCGGTGGCGTCTATTTGACGGCTTTCGATGGTGAAGTTTGCATGCGCTGTTCCGGCGCCTTCGTCTGCAAAGAATGCCGCAACCAGTGGTGTTTCGATGATTGTTATTTCACTTGAAATAGCAGCGTCAAAATTGTCACTGATTTCTTTGCATGTAGAAGCGACTAACTGCCCGTTCAGGCTCAGTTTCGCATCGTCCGTGAAGTATTCGAGCAACCTGGGCAGATCTGCTCGACTCAACGCGTCGGCATACTTTGCGAAAAGTTGACGCAAATCAAATTCTGTTGCCAGTGATGCTGATCGGGGGCCTTCTTCGGCGCGACGACCATTTGCGCCGCTATTTTTGTTTGACCTCCTCGTATCTCGTATATCGTCTGGCGAGAGACCGGTCTCAGCCGCGGCCAATTGGCGCATTAGCCGAATGAATTCTTTGCGTTTCAGAACGCCTTCATGTGCAGCGTATTGCACAGCCAAACCGTCGATGAGCCCTGATATGCGAGTAGCAGACTCGCGTGGGTTAACGCAGTGAAACTCACCACTCTCGTTGCCCGCTCGCAATGTTTCTTCAAATACCGCAATTGATTGTTCATCAAGTTCTTGACTGATCGGTTTCATTTTTGGGTTGCGCAATGCTTCGCCCCATGCATCTATCCAGATCATCCACTCCACGTCGTCGCTGCCCTCGGGAACATAACTCTCTATCAATCTCCAAAGTTTTGACACAGTGGTCGGTGCTGACTGACTGTCTTGCTGCATATCGGCCAAGTCTTTGCGTGCATAGTGCTCAAATGCTGCGGCCAAGAGCTCTTCTTTTGAAGCAAAGTGATAGTGAATCAGGCTGTTTGAAACACCTAGTTTTTTGGCGACATCTGCAACTCGAGTGCCGGCAAAGCCTCGTTCTATGACCACGTCGCAGGTAGCCTCAAGAATCTCAATGCGACGTTTCTCTACGGCCTCTTTTTTCACTACCTGCGCACGATACACACATCTCGGTGATTCAGCCACATCTGGCCGAGCGGGCGAACGAGCAATATGAATGTAAGGGTCACCCATAGGGGTTATCTTCGAGCCACGCAAATTGCATTTTTGGCCCTTTATGCGATCATCGTTTCAGGGTCGTTAGTTCGCCTTACAGGCTCAGGTTTGGGATGCCAAGACTGGCCTAAGTGCAGCGAGAGCAAGTTCATCGATGTTTCGTCGACCCATGCTGCAATAGAGCAACTGAATCGCTTGTTCACCGGAATAGTTGCTCTATCGGTTGTTGCATGTGCACTGATGGCACTGTGGCTAAGGCCGAAGCGTCGCGATCTGATTGCGATGTCGATCGTTTTGATCGGTGGCGTTTTTGCCCAGGTGATAATTGGCGCGATAGTCGTCTTAACTGGTTTAAATCCCTATTCAAATATTGCCCACTTCTTAGTCTCGATCTTTTTGATGACCGTTGCTTACATGTTGGTTAGACATGCGCAGATATTTAGACATACAGAAGAGATAACACCGAGGGCAGAGCCTTTGCTGGGCAACTCGCCGATATCAGTGCTCGTGAAGATATTGCTTAGCGTGACGGGTGCGGTCGTCTTGACCGGAACAATCGTCACTGGCTCGGGCCCACATGCCGGTGACGAAAAAGCGGTGCGGCTTGGTTTTTCGATGACTGAAGTAGTGAGAGTTCACAGCACGTTTGTGTGGCTAACACTAGCCACAGTGGTTTTGCTCTCAATTTGGGTGCAACGAATCGACATGGCAAAACGTCTGTTGACGAAATCTACAAGGCGCTTCATTTTTGCGCTCTTATTTCAAGGTGTCGTAGGCTATTTGCAATATTTTTTGGGCGTGCCGATCTGGTTGGTGGCGATACACGTGGCCACGTCTGTTGCCGTATGGCTTTTGGCAGTTGATATCTATTGGAACTCGAGACTTTCGGTGGTGCCTCAAACTGTGCTTGACTGATATGCAACATGTTGGGGCTTCGGCGATCGATTAAACCTTTGATTATAAAGAGTGGAATTGCTCTGCTGGTTGGCACTTGCAGTTTTTTGGGTTTTTTGGGGTCGATAGTAAAAGCATCTACAGATGATTTTTCGATCATTGCTAGCGTCCAAAATCAAACCCTTGAAGCTGGTCAAACAAAGCGTGAGCCGGTCGAAGGTGCCACCGTAGTGGTCAAGAGAGCAGATGGCACAACCGTGGGCACTGGTGTCACAAATGCCGAAGGCTTGTGCACGATTGCGGTGCCAACTCGAGATGATTATTTGATCTCTATCGATCTCTCGACGCTTCCTGAAGGCTTGACACTTATAGATGCTGAAAAGCAGACTGTCTCGGTAGTCAAAGATCTGTTCACGACGAATACAAAGAGGGTTACTTTCTTTACGGGTGAGGGTGCGGCCTCAGGGGCCTCAGAGGCAGAGCGGATTTTGCAGCGACTTGCCGATGGTGTTCGACTCGGACTAATTATTGCGATGTGTTCGGTCGGGCTCTCGCTCGTATTTGGGACCACAGGTCTGACAAATTTCGCCCACGGCGAGATGGTCACTTTCGGTGGTCTCGTTGCTTTCTTTTTCAATGTGAGCCTTGATATTCCGATTCTCATATCCGGACCTGTCGTGATCATCATGGGGGGCCTGTTCGGGTTGTTATTCAATTGGGCCATTTTCGCGCGACTCACCAAACGGGGAATCGGCTTGACTTCACAACTTGTTGTGACGGTCGGTCTGTCAATCATGCTTAGAAACATTTATCTATTTCAGTTTGGTGGTCGAACCAAACAACTCTCGAGTTATTCGAAGCAGTTGAACCTCGAAATTGGTCCGATCGGCATCACCCCACGCGACTTGACCACCGCTATTTTGGGCGTAATTATTTTGATCAGTGTCGCATTGTTTCTGCAGAGATCTCGCCTCGGCAAGGCGATCAGGGCCGTTAGTGACAACGTGCAACTCGCGTCTGCAACGGGAATAGACACAAGGAAAGTCATAAAAGTTGTTTGGTTTGCTGGTGGGGCATTGGCCGCAACCGG
>CAYOVI010000095.1:0-5924 GCA_964407365.1 uncultured Ferrithrix sp. | reverse complement strand
CTCTCGAAACCGCGCGCGCCGATGTCGAAGAAGTGAGCGAGGGTGTTTTGCAGGCGGCAGTGCGACGAGTAATAGACGGCGCAAATGCCATGTTTGAACTAACTCGTGAAGAACGCGAACCCAAGTTGAGACCGGGTGTGCATTGTGGATGGTGTTCGTTGCAAAAAACTTGCGAAACCGGTCAGCAGTTTTTAGAACGCGACTTTGAAGACGACTAAAACCCGACTAAAAAATTAGCCTCGACCCATGTTTGGGCGTTTGCCATGATTGGCTTTCGAACGACGCATGCGAGCTTTTCTTTTCTTTGTTTTCTTTGACATAAGACCAAGACTAGTTGGTTTTAGTTGGTCGCTTTGCGCCACCGTGCTCGCCCACCGGCATAAGGTGACCCCTCGGCGTTTGTCTTTGAGCAGACATATACGTTTCCTTTGAATGTGCCCAGAGCCTCAACGGGGGCACAATATGAGCCCGGATAAATGTCTTTTGCCCCAGTGGCAACGGTCGTGCCAGTCGAGCCAGGGACCATAGTCGAACTGCCAGCCACGGTTGTTGCCGTGTTTATCGGCGCGGTTGTTTTCGCCGTTGTAGATGTTGTTGCCGTCGTATTCGAAGTCGAAGTCGTAGTCGAAGTCGTGGCGACAACTGGTGGCGCCAAAACTGGTGCGGCATTCCAACTGCTAATAGTCAAAGTTGAGCAATCAGTAGCCAACAAATTTTTGATTCGACCATATTCGCTTTGGTCCATCGAAAGGGCCCATCGCGCCTTGATCGAAATCCAATCACCGAGATATGTGCACCAATAACTGCGCTGCGGTGGCATCCAGTTTGAGGGGTCCTTGTCACCTTTTGACATATTCACGCGATCGCTCACGGCTATCAGAGTGCGACTATCGGACATATCGTTGGCAAACGCCTTGCGCTGAGAATCGCTCCAAGACCAGGCACCTGAGTCCCAGGCTTCTTTGAGTGCAACCACATGATCAATGTCTACGTCGCTTCGATCGGTCAACTTTTTGCCGTCATATTTCGAAAACCAATCGCCAGCCACGACATAACAGCGATATGGGTCAACTTGTGGTTTGGAAATGCTGTCGCGTTTCAAAACCTCTTCGCGGGTGTCACACCCGTCGCCATTCAAATCAGACCAATGGTCAAAAAAACTACGCCGATAGCCAGATTTATATTCGTTTTCGACTCTGATTGTGGCAAGTATCGCCCTGGCATCATTGGCGACAAATTTTTGGGACGCGCTAGCGGTGCCAACATCGCTATTTGCAAAGGCAACACCCGAGATCGCCACCACCAGAGCCGCACCATTTGCAACAATTCGCCATTTCATTGTTTGCACCAAAACTCAGGCAACTTGGGCATTATTAGTTGCTGTCATCTCATCGCTCACATCGATAAAGATGCACTCGCCCGGGCAAACTTCGGCGGCGCGCAAAACACTCTGACGATCGCGCGGTGCGACTCGAGCCAAACTGCCCGCCCCACCCGGATCATTCAACGCCACACCCATCTCGGCAACATAAGCAATGCCGTCTTCGAGCAACTTGAAAGCATCGGCGCAATGGTCTTCACAAAGACCGTCACCGGTGCATAAGTCTTGGTCGATCCAAACTCGCATGGGGTCAGGCTACTTAGTGAGATAGGCCAAAATAAGCACAGCAATCAAAATCACGTTGCGCAATACATCGAACCAACTCATCGGACGTTGCGAAACTGCACCGAAACACGAGCATGGCAATCGCTCTGAGTCACCCAAACGAACGAGCAATAAAACCGTGAAAGAACAAAGCATCAACACACTCACGACCAATGCCTGATTGAACCACCAGTCACCCACGAGCAAAACGGCGAGCCCAATTTCGGCCAGTGGCACCAACACGACGAATGGATCAGGTGCACCAAGAGCCCGAGCTTGAAGGGTCCAATTGTTGAAAGTCGCAAATTTGGCGACGCCCGCATAAACAAAAATCGCGCTAACAAACAGCGTTAAAGCGAAACTCACGACAGTGGCGATGTCGTGACAACTGCTCCCTTTGAAAACACCATCGGGTTGCCCGAGTCGGCGACAGCGACAAGGCCGTGCACTCGCCCGACCACAAACAGGTGATCTCCAACTTGCGAACTTGACTCAAGTTTGCAGTCAATGAATGCGACGCTGCCATCGATCATCGGCGACTTCAGCGGTGATGGTGACCACTTAACGCCGTCGAAACGATTCTCGCTCTCTTTGGCAAATCGCCAACACAGTTCGCCCTGGTTCGCGGCCAATACGTTCACGCAAAACGCACCCGATTCGGCAATTGCCGGCCATGACTTTGAATTCAACCCCGGAAAAAATCCGACCAGTGGCGGATCAAGTGAAATCGAACTAAACGACCCGATCGTCAAACCTTGGGGCTTGCCAGAATTGTCGAGCCCAGAAATAATCACGACTCCGGTCGGAAAGTGACCGAGCACTGATCGAAACTCTTTGCTGTCAAACTGCGAATTCATTGGTTTCAGACTACGCCACAAACCTCGACTGACATTCCATCTGCGGCGGCAAAGACTTTGAAGCCACGATTTTGTGCCACCCCCGCAAGTCGCTTAGCGATCACGTCTAGATCATCGTCCGTGCGAGAAGGATCATGATGAAACAATGCGAGTTGTTTTGCCGATGTCGTCTCTGCGACCCACATCGCAAACTCAAGAGTCGAATGACCCCAGTCTGATTTGATCTCAAATTCTGCCGGCGTGTATTGCGAATCATGAATCAACAAATCTGTGTCCTGGCAGATCTCCCGTGCGCCAGTCGTCAAGGCGAAACCTGAGACCGGCTGTTGATGATCAGAAAGATAAGTGAGAGAGGTGTTGTCAGAGGTTATGCGATAGCCAAGAGTCGGCCCGGTGTGAGGCACGAAGCGACTGATCACTTTTGTCTGACCGATCATGAAATCATCGTCGCCGATCTCATGAAAATTGATGGTTGCCTTGAACTCGTTCAAACTGATCGGAAAAATGGGTGGACAAATCTTTTTCAAGAAAATCTCGCGCAAACTTCGACCATCTTGCTGTTTCGGGGCATAAATGTCTAGAACTGTTTCTTCGCACAACAGTGATTTAAAAAATGGCAGACCCTGAATGTGATCCCAATGCAAATGAGTAAGCAAACACGTGCCCACAAACGGTTCGGGATCGGTTTGGTTCTGTGTTGCCTTTAGGTAGCGCAAGCCGGTGCCGAGATCGAAAATTATCGTCGCGTCGTCTGCAGTTTTGACCGAAACACACGATGTATTGCCCCCATATCGATGAGTGTGAGGGTCGTGGCACGCTGTCGAACCGCGGACGCCGTGAAACGACACGCTTAAAGAAGAATCCCCCACGGTCAAAACGGTATTGGTTCAACAAATCATTAGTAAAGACCCAATAAGGTGACCTTCGTCGCAGCCAACTAAATTTGCAATCGTGACAGAGGCAAAAATCAAACTCGAGTGCATATCGGCAAACGGCACGGACTTTTCTTACCTCGAGTGTGGCTCTGGCAAACTTGCGCTTTTATTGCACGGCTTCCCCGACACGGCCAACACCTGGCGGCACTTGATGCCTCAGCTCGCCGAGCTCGGCTATCGAGCAGTGGCACCATTCATGCGCGGCTATGCACCAAGTGCCGTGCCCGAAGATGGTTGTTATCAGACCGCAATGCTGGCTCGCGATGCCAATGAACTGCATGAAAAACTCGGTGGCGATGACAAAGCGGTGATCCTCGGCCACGATTGGGGTGCACCCAGCTGCTATGGCGCCGCCCTTGACGCGCCCTCAAGATGGCACAAGGTCGTCGGCATGGCAGTGCCACCGACCGCGGCTCTCGGAATGGCATTTGTGCAGAACCTCGACCAGATCAAAAAGAGTTGGTATATGTTTTTCTTTCAGCATGGTCTGGCTGATCTCGTGGTCGGTGCAAACAACCATGGCTTCATCGAAATGTTGTGGCGAGATTGGTCGCCAGGTTACGACCCAAGTTTTGATCTCGAATTTATTCGCAAGTCGTTGGCTGACCCTAAAAATATGCGAGCGGCCCTTGGCTATTATCGCGCCACGCTCGGCGACGGCTACCGCGACCCGCAACTTAATGAACTGCAAAACAAAATGAACTCGGCAGTGCCGAGCCAACCACTTTTATATTTGCACGGCAAAAATGACGGATGCATTGGTACCGACGTCGTCGAGTCGGCGAAATCAATTGCGCCTGCGAATGTGAGATTTGAAATCGTCGATGATGCCGGGCACTTTTTGCAACTTGAGCAACCCAAGCAAGTGAACAAAATAATTTGTGATTTCATTGTCGGCTAAAAAGATGCATGACTAAAGTCGCTAATCCGCTTCGCGATGGCTGGACAATAATCGTCAAACGCGAGTGTGCGACCTGCGTGATGGTCGTACCCGTCATTCATCGCCTCACACGCGAACTTGAATCGCTCACCGTTTATACCCAAGATGACCCGAATTTCCCTGAGGGCATTGAGTCGGTAGACGATCGCGAATTGGCTGCAAGTTGGCACGCAAATATCGACACAGTGCCGACTCTCATCTATCGCAAAAACGGCATAGAAACAAAACGCACCGCAGGTTGGTTGCGCAGCCAGTGGCGCGAGATAACGGGCATCGGCGACCTTGGCGCCGACCTGCCAGAGTTTCGCCCTGGTTGCGGGTCGATGAGCGTGGATCCCGACATGGTCGACAAACTTGCCGCGCGTTTTGGCGGCGAAGTATTGCACTCAAAAAAAATTGATCTGGCAACAAGCGAAGACGAGTTTGAAGCGATGTTCAGCCGTGGCTTCACCGATGGTCTACCTGTTGTTCCGCCCACCCCAGAGCGTGTGATGAGAATGCTTACTGGGACCTCGCGAGCGCCACAAGATGTGGTGGCGGTTGTGCCTCCAGATTTGGTCGAATTGACAGTCGAAAAAATTGCTGTCAATGCCGTGATGGCAGGTTGCCTGCCCGAATATCTGCCCTGGGTGATCGCAGCCATCGAGGCTGTTTGTACCGATGAGTTCAATATTCATGGTGTGCTCGCAACCACAATGCCAGTCGGTCCAGTGATCATTTGCAATGGTCCAGGCACGCGAGCCATCGGCATGAACTCAGGTGTCAATGTTTTGGGTCAGGGCAATCGTGCCAACTTAACGATCGGCCGAGCGGTGCAACTTGTGATTCGTAACGTCGGTGGTGGTCGGCCTGGCGAGATCGATCGCGCGGCGCACGGCAACCCTGGCAAGTTGAGTTTCTGTTTTGCCGAAGACGAACTCGGCTCACCGTTCAATTCGCTTGCGGTTTCGCGTGGTTTTGACGTTTCACAAAACACGGTTACGGTTTTCGCCGGCGAGGGCCCACGCTGCGTCGTAGATCAACTTGCGCGCGAACCAGAACAACTCGCCCAAACCATGGCCGCGTGTTTGCGCACGGTGCATCATCCAAAGTTGCCGTTTGCATTCGACGCGATGTTGGTTCTTGGTCCTGAACACGCCAGGGTTTTCGCCCAAGCCACCTGGAGCCGCGAGCGCGTGCTGCAAGAAATTAACGATCGACTGCAACTGCCCGGTAGCGAGATCATTCGTGGTGCAGGCGGTATGGCCGAAGGCGTGCAAGATGCTTTCAAAGATGCAACCCTGCCGAAGTTTCGCCCCGGTGGGTTGCTGCTGGTGCACGCCGGTGGAGACGCAGGTCTCTTTAGTGCCATTGTCGGAGGCTGGGCCAACGGCTCTCTAGGCAGCGACCCAGTAAGTAAAGTTGTATCGTCATGAGCGACACATCCTCTTTCGTACGGGCGTGTCCGATTTGCTTGAGTGATTCGCGGGAAATTGTTTTACCACTTGCTCCGACGCCGCTTGGGGATCGCCTTTCAGAAACTCGTGAAAAGGCTCGTACATTGACAA
>CAYOVI010000094.1:5549-5957 GCA_964407365.1 uncultured Ferrithrix sp. | reverse complement strand
GACGTTGTCGATGTGGTTGTAGTTGTTTTGACTACGACTGGTTTTATTGTCGTCGTGCTCGGGGGCAAAGTCGTTGAAGTGGTTGTAGTTGGCGGCAATGTTGTCGAGGTGGTCGATGTTGTCGTAGACGGCAGGCTCGTTGGCCCAAAACTTGCAAGCGTCTCAGGACCAGAATTTTTGACTTCATTGGTCGAAGGCTCGGCCAAAACAACGGTCTCTGCAAGTTTGGTCACTAAAAGTCCTTGGGTCGGCACAAATGTCGCATCTGCCTTGTATTCGGGATTCTTCAGATCACGAGACTCAATCGGTGGCAAGCCAGGTTTCACATCTGCTGGCTTAAGTTCCGGTGGAAGTTCGATTTTCGTTGAACTTAAGTTAGTTTGCTCACTGGCTGGCTTGGTTGTGATT
>CAYOVI010000094.1:3470-5539 GCA_964407365.1 uncultured Ferrithrix sp. | reverse complement strand
TTTTTTCACTGCCGTCTCGTGCCACTTCGCGAACCTGCACCTGATTGTCATTGGTTTGGGTGGTAACGACAAAGTTTGTTGATGCATTTGCCGACCCGCCGTCAACTGCACGAGCCGAAACAGCAGGTGTTTCTTGGTTGACAACAACCTCAATTTTTTGACCCGTGCTTGACTCAACCGAAACATTGAGTTGTGTTTCAGAAATATTGACAACCGTGTTATTACCCGAGGCTTCTGCGACTAGATCGCCACTGGCGACTTTTACATTGACTGTGGGGTCGTCAACGGCAATTGAACCCTCAGTGATTGTGATCTTTCGATCTTTTTTTGCCGCCGCCGCGATTTGCAAAACAGCATTGTCTTGGGTGACAAATGCACTAGTCGTATTTGGCAATTCGAGCGCAAGTTCGTTGCCTTCAACAACAACGAGATACTCAAGGGCTCGATAATTGCTTGGCGCAACCGAGCCACGAATCGGCCGAGCAGTGATGCCCTTTACAGATTGATTTCGACTTGGCGAATACGAACCATTCTCATTTGAAACTGACCAATCGGTGTCAACAGACGAGATAACGATCAACGAATTTTTTACCTTCGATTTACTGGCGCAAAAGGGGCAAGTTGAATTGCCGCGTGTGTCTAGTGAGGTTAGATCCATATAGCCCTTGCCACCAGTCCAAGCGCCAGGGTCGTTTTCTGGGTCTGGCCCTGAAAAAGAGAACTTCCACTGCTCTGCCTTCAAATCAACATCAACAAACCGATTTTTGCCTGGCCAATTAGAGTCATAGAGCTGAATTCGCGCCGAATCTAAGGTCGGGAACTCAACCGCATAGGGCAATACTGCGTGTCCGCCCTGATCGGTGTACAAACCCATTGAATATTTCGCTTTACCGGTTTTGAAAGATTCGACAAGTTCACCGACAATCTTTTTTAACGATTGCTTGCCCCAATCAATGGTCTCTTCTTGAACCTCGGGCAAAAACTGCGTCGCAAAAGTGCGAATAATCTCATGAGTTACCTCGCCTTCATTCACCAGATCGACTGTCGGTGGCAACAAACTCAAGTCAAAACGCTGCGAGGCCTCGACAACGATGCCTTCGCAGTGGCCCGATGAACGGGCCTGGTTGACCATTCGTGCCCACGCAGCGGCCTCGGCGATCGGGTCACATGGTGTTGTGATGCCACCGACACAAGCCTCGGCACCAAACATTTTTACTAAATCTTCGGCATTGAACTCTTCTGGTGAGGCACCCGCTGGAAAATTGGCGAAAGAATATCCGTCTGGCGTCGGGCGCAACTCAGTTGCAACTGGCACCAACTCGACTTTGACTGATCCGCGACTGCAGGCTGAGACCGCCAAAGCCAACAATAAAGTTGCAAAAAAAATTCGTCGAAAAACCTTCACAGCGCCAAATTCTCAATAAAAACATTCGGGTGGTGGACCATTCGATCCACCACCCGTTGGAATAGCAAACTGCCTATCAGCAAGTAATTAGATTGTTCGCTTTCTCTTTGCCGATAATGATCAAGTCGAGATACGGCGTACCAGCCTGATCTTTATAAAGCTCATATTGCTCGTTGTAGAACGCAACTTCAAATGCCTTGTGCGAAACACTGACACACGCCAACTTTGAAAACGAGTTGTCTCCTGCTGGCTCATCACACGGACGTTGCAAAGTAGTAACCCAACGACCAGTTTTCATCTGCTCGTAATAGGTTTTATCTGCGTCAAGCGAATGAGCCATGATTTGTTCATCGTATTCACGAAGTGTTTTTTTACGATTCTCAACCGAGATGCACTGGTTGGCCGTTGAGTTTTCAACGTATGCCTGGGGTAGGTTTTCAGCACTAGTTGCACCACCTGCAGCCGCAACATTGATAACAGGTGTCTTAATGCTGCTGCATTTGACCATATCGGGACCATAGACATCGGTTATCCGATTACCACCATCAACCACCCTGTAGCGAGCACGGCCATGAGTAAATGCCCACCATCGAATCGTTTGCCCCCAGTCAATTTTTCTATCAAGATCGACCGCAACCGGCCCACCCAAGTCGTAACACCATTC
>CAYOVI010000094.1:0-3460 GCA_964407365.1 uncultured Ferrithrix sp. | reverse complement strand
TGATTTCAGGTGTCTTAATGCTGCTGCATTTCACAATATCGGGTCCGTAAACATCGGTAATTCGTGTCTTATTATCCACCCATCGATAACGAGCACGGGTTAGGGGATTTTCCCAGCGATCGGCCCACTGACGACGGGTATATCCAAGGTCAATTCGCTCATCTAAATTAATCGGAATGCCGGCACCAACGTTTTGGCACCACTCGCTTGTCAATGCTGCGTTCTTTGTCTTGCCAGAAGCTGGTGCGCCAGATGAGTCGCCCGCTTGATTTTGAATACCGCAGGCAGGCAATATCAACGCCAACCCAACAGTGAGAACTGTCAGCCTCACTAACTTCTTTGATTTCAACATCGTCTCCCCTTTTGAATTTGATTATTTTTGATTTAACTCTCAAATGACACCTTAGTCCTGTTTAGACTTCTCGTCTAGTCAAATAAACCGATAGTTTAAAATTCATATAGCTTCCCGCGGGTATTTTGATCAGGAAATTATGTCTAAACAACGAGATACAAGCCGTCGTGGTCGTGCGACTATGGCCAAATTGGTAGAGGTTGCTTCAGCGGAACTTGACCGAGTCGGTTTAGCGAAATTTGACCTAGATTCAGTTTTGCGCAAGTCAAAAGTCTCAAAAGGGTCTCTATACCACCACTTTGGAAGTAAAAATGGCTTGTTAATCGCTGTCGAGACAGCTCAGTGGGTTAAATATTTAGAGAGTCAAAACGAGTTGTTGCGCCTACTAGTCGACAAATGCAGATCAGCGACCGAGTTATTCGAACTGATGACTCGTGTGATTGAAATTTCAGGAAGAAAAGAAAACAGAGAGCTCCGTAAAAAACGACTTAGAGCCATCGTCTTTGCTCAGCACAACAAAGAGTTTGCAACGCTGATGAAATCGAGTCAAATTGATTCGGCACGCTATTTATCCGAAACATTTCAAATTGCTCAAAATCGTGGCTGGGTTAAACCCAACTTGAACCTAGATGCGATTGCTTATTGGTTTACTGGCATATTCATCGGGCACATCATGCTCGATATAACCGAACTAGATCATCTTGACGATGAGTGGAACAAAATAGCCATCGAATCATTCAAGACTTTTATTGTCAGCGAATCAAACTAAAATTTAATACGATTTCTTTTTTTCTTGTTTCTTCAGACGCTTTTCTTTAAGCGAAAGTTTTGCAGCTTTCTTGTTGTTTGAATTGCCCTTTTGCTCTTTATTTGCCATCTTGATTCTCCATTGATATTTGGTTACGAATTGAACTGAAGCAAATAGATTAGCCGATCAAGCGCGATCAGTTTTTTGGCGCTCGGACAACGCAGCGAGTTCTTTGCGCAATTGCTCGGATGTCTGGTCGCTTGCAAGAGCCTGCCAAACAAAATCGGCTTGCGATTGGGGCGCCAAACCTTTGAGCGGCGGATCACGGTCAAGGTTTGTCGGGAATGCATAGCCCTCGGCACATGCTGCGATCACCGTTTTGAGATCGTGTTCCGACCAACCATCAGCTTTTCGTGCGCGCAACACCGGGTAAATCGCATTTGACATTTGCTCGCGGTCAACAGACTCGAGAGTGCGCCCGAATGCAGACCCGATCTGAGTGAGGTTGGCCATGCGCTTGAAGTCTTTAGTTTGGTTCGAACCGGCAGCGTGCAATAAGGCCGGATTAAAAAATGCCCCATCACCTTTTTTGAGAGGCAGCTGTGAATAATGCTCGGCGAAATATTTTTTCACATCTGCATTTCGCCAAGCCACGTAGCCCGAAACCATCTTTTGTGAGTGCGGCAAATACATAGTTGGGCCAGACTCTCGTGGCATATCGGTGTGAGCAACGGCGCCCTGCAAAGTGATCAACGGCGAAACGCCGTGCACATGCACCGGAAAATCGATTGCCTGCTCATCGGTCATGAAACCGAGGTGATAATCGCGATGTGGCTGTTGGGCATCGCCACCAGGATTGACGACGTTTACTTGAGTCGTGATTTGATAACCAGGCCCAAGCCAAGCAGTTGCAACCAAGGCGAGAAAATCGTTGCGGAAGTAGTCAACAAATGCCTCGGGGTCGCGTAGAGCAAGTTTTTCTTGCACGTTCCACACTCGATCGTTTGAACCGGGCTTGGCATAGTGGTCGCCTTTGGCTTCGCCTCGAGCGTGCTGCTCGTCAATGATTTGCCAGAAAGTTGCCGAGACGCGATCAACGATCGACGTATCTGCAAACATGTTCTTGAAAGCAAAAATACCCGGACCACTAAGTAAAGCGCGACCTAGTTCGGCCATAACCTCTCGCCTGCTTTCGCGCGAAGTGATTAATGGTGCAAGTTTTTCACAGTCATAAACAAGGGCGTTTTGTTCGACAGCAGAGGCGAACTTGTAATCTGCGAGTTGAGTTTTAACTTCGACATGACTCTTCAATTCGGCAAGAAGGTCACCTTGGTTCGAGACCCAACCCGCGGTCGTTGACATATTTAAATATTAACGACTAGAACGGGCTGGCAGCTAGCGCTGCTTCAAGCGCAGCGACTGCCAGGAGCCGTCACTTGTCCACCCACCATCCACGGGCAAAGCAACGCCATTGACAAAACCCGACCGCGAGTCGTCGCACAGCCATGCGATTGCTTGGGCAATGTCTTGAGGGCGAGCAAATCGCCCCATCGGCACATGATCGGTTATGTCTTGATCGGTGTAGGTGCCGCCAGCTTGGTCTTTGTGATCCATTTCTGTTTTAACCCAACCCGGACAAACCGCATTGACGCGAACCCCGCGCGCGCCCCACTCGACTGCGAGCGTGCGAGTGAGACCAATTAACCCATGCTTGCTCGCGTTATAAGCAGAGCGATCTGCGACGCCTTGCAAGCCAGCCACCGAGGCGACATTGACAACACTGCCTGAGCCTGCTTCGAGCATTATCTTGCCAAAAGCCTTGGTCAATATAAACGGTGCGACAAGATTGACCTCGAGCACTTGACGATATTTTTCGGCGCTTGTTTCGAGAGCTGGCGAAATGTTGGAAATGCCGGCGTTATTAACGAGAGCGTCTACTCGCCCGAACTTGTTTAGTGTCGTTTTGACAGCCTCGGCAACGAATTTTTCGTTGGTGATATCGCCTGTGAGTGCAATCGCTTTCTTGTAGTTTTGCGCCTCGATTTGTTGCAGATCGATGAGGGCTAGCGACCAGCCGAGTTCGTCGAGCAGTTGGCTGGTTTGTTTGCCGATGCCCTGCGCGGCGCCAGTTATAACCGCAGTTTTCACGCCAAGTTCAATTTAAGAAGATGGACGTGTTGCCCAAATCGACTGTGGCGAGCCCAAAAGTGTCGTCTGCACTACACCATCGGTATCTGTGATCGAAAAGGTCGGTGCAGCACTCAAAATAATCTCTCGAGTGTCACCATCACGCTCACCGATGTACTCGACGGTGATCGTGCAAATTTCTGCGGTTGTTTGGACTATGTCGTATATATAAG
>CAYOVI010000093.1:0-6114 GCA_964407365.1 uncultured Ferrithrix sp. | reverse complement strand
TTTCGGATTGCCGGGTCTGCCGGTAGACACCCACGTGGGTCGACTGTCTAGACGCTTGGGGCTCACAAAACTTGAAGACCCCGTCAAGGTCGAATTTGAACTTAATTCAATGTTACCCCCAGCCGAATGGGGTGAATTCAGTTTGCGCTTGATATTGCATGGCAGACGAATTTGTGATGCACGCAAGCCAAAATGCGAGGAATGTTTGCTCGAAAAATTGTGCCCAAGTTCTAGTTTGCCGACCAAGCGGTCGCCGCGTGTCAAGAAAAAACTCACGAAGGCCAAAAAAAAGTGAGCGAGTCTCTTAGGCGTGAGAGTGCCTTGGCCGAATTGGCAGCACTGGCCGAAAACGTCGAGCGTTGTCGCGAGCGAATCGTCGCACTTGCCGAATCGCAACGCTTGGCGAACATTGATCCGAACAAACCAGACAGTGACGACGGGCTATTGGTCGCAATCTATGAAGCCGAACGAGCATTGATCAATGCGGTGCGTTCTTTGCAGCGCGCAATGCGAGCGCGCTGAGCGGGCTTGATTTCGGGCAGAATAGATGAGTGTCATTGACTAACTCGACGCAAAAAACCACAGACAAGCCGTTGATTGCGGTGCTCGACTATGGCATTGGCAACCTGCGCTCGGCACAAAAGGGTCTTCAGTTCGTCGGCGCCGATGCGAGGTTGACGAGTGACAAAAAATTGATTGCAGAGGCCCAAGCAGTTGTTTTGCCGGGTGTGGGCAATTTTGGTGCGTGCATGAATGCCTTGCGCGAGGCCGACCTTGAGACCAGCGTGCACGAGGCGATTGACTCGGGTCGACCTTTCTTTGGCATTTGCGTCGGTCTGCAAATGCTTTTTGACAAAAGCGAAGAAAGCCCGGGCATCGCCGGGCTCGGTGTTGTTTCTGGAGAAATCAAATGGTTGCCCGCCGGTGTGCAACGCCCGCAGATGCAATGGAATCAGCTCAAAATTAAAAAGCAAGACGATCTGTTCGTCGGCTTGGGCGAGAATCCGTGGATGTATTTTGTGCATTCGCTTTCAGCCCAAGCCACCGATAGTTCGGTTGTGGTCGCCACATGCAGTTATGGTGGCGAACTATTGGCCGCGATTCGCTCAAAAAATGTTTTTGCAACACAGTTTCACCCTGAGAAGTCGGCGACCGAAGGGTTGCAAATTCTGCAGAACTTCGTGAACAGTTGCGCAGTCACTGCAAACAACTAGCGCGATGAAAATTTCGCCGACTCGTCAAGAGTTTCACGCCCTTGCCAAAAACAATACGGTGATTCCGGTTTGGGCCGAAGTGTTGGCCGATCTGGAGACGCCGGTATCGGCTTATGTAAAACTCGTCGGCGACAATCCCGGATTTTTGCTCGAATCAGTCGAGCACGGCGAAAGATGGAGTCGTTTCTCATTCGTCGGAAGAGACCCCGTTGCGACCATTGTGTTGCGAGACGGAAAAATCTCGACGACCGGCAACGTGCCAGATGCGATGCCACGCGACAAAGGAATTTTGGCGGCTATCGAATTTTTGTTGACGACATATCGTGCGCCGTTGCACCCCGACTTGCCACCTTTGCAAGGCGGGTTGATGGGTTTTCTTGGCTATGACGTGGTGCGTGAAATTGAGCATTTGCCCAACACTCCCCATGAAGATCGCAAGATGCCAGATGCAGTGATGAGCATGATCGGTTCGCTCGCGGCCTTTGATCACTGGCGTCAGCGTTGCTACATGATTGAAAGCGTGCCAGTGGCGGGCCTGGATGCCGCTGCGCGAGATGCCGCTTACGACGCGGCGGTTAAAGGTGTATATAAAGGGGTCGAAGATCTGTCGCGGCCGGTTGCCCACACTGCAGTAGAGCCACCACAGCGCCAAGACGCAATTGAAGCAGAGTCTTCGATGCCAAACGGCATGTATGAGCGCGCCGTAGAAGTCGCCAAAGAGCACATTCGCGCCGGCGATATTTTTCAGGTGGTGTTGTCGCAGCGATTCGACGTGCAGTTAGATGCAGATGCTTTCGATGTTTATCGGGTATTGCGACAAATAAACCCGAGCCCATACATGTATTACGTGAAACATCAAGACGTGACGATAGTGGGTTCATCACCAGAGCCCATGGTGCAATTGCGAAATGGGCGTGTCGTGAGTCGGCCGATTGCCGGCACCCGCAAACGTGGGGTCGACGACGAGCAAGATCGAAAATTGGCGGGCGAACTCAAAGAGAACCCGAAAGAGAGGGCCGAGCACGTGATGCTCGTCGATTTGGCGCGCAATGACGTCGGGCGAGTGGCCGAGTTTGGCACGATGCAAGTTGATGAATTCATGACCCTTGAGCGCTATAGCCACGTCATGCACCTGACTTCTCAAGTGTCTGGCACTTTGCGCAATGGTCTTGGGCCAGTAGATGTTTTGCGGGCGACATTGCCTGCGGGCACGGTTAGCGGTGCGCCAAAAGTTCGGGCGATGGAGATCATCGATGCCCTAGAGCCGACCAAAAGGGGACCATATGCCGGAGTGGTTGGCTATGTGGATTTTTCTGGCAACCTCGACACGGCTATTGCGATTCGAACAATGTTTGTCGGTGAGCACGGTGCAACTTTGCAGGCCGGAGCCGGCATAGTCATTGACAGCGTGCCTAGTGACGAGGCACTTGAGTGCCGCAACAAAGCAGCCGCGCTTTTGGCAGCGATTCCAGCTGCGCGTCGAATGACTGAGGCCCGAAATCAAGCAGGCAAAACAAAATCGGCGGGCGTCTAAGTGGGCGGATTCTACGTTGAGCAAGACCGTGATGTGGTGCACGTAACGGGCAGCGACGCACGAAAATTCTTGCACTCGCAATTGGCAAACGATGTCGTCTCGCTCAAAGTCGGCGAGTCGCGCTACAGCCTGTTGCTTGAGCCGACCGGCAAAATCACCTCGCTTTTGCGGGTGTGTTGCAAATCAGAAGAAAATTTCGTCTTAGATTGCGAAACTGGTTTTGGCGAAGTTTCGGCGAGTCGCTTGTCGCGTTTCAAGATTCGCATCAAGTGTGAAATTTCAACTAGTTCGCAGAAGTTCATAGCGCTACGGGGCTTGTCGACAAACCAGTGTGCCGATTATTCGACCAGCGATTTGGCAATATCGGCGTGGCGAGAAAAAGATTTTGCGGTCGATTTTGTGGCGAGTGATTTTGTCATCGGCGATTTGCGCCATGGTTCGGCCGAAGAATTCGAACTCGCCCGAGTGATGGCCAAGTGGCCGAAAATGGGCACAGACATGAATGACGAATCGATGCCCGCAGAGACCGGGCTTACAGACTGTGCCGTGAGTTTCACAAAGGGTTGTTATCCCGGCCAAGAGTTGGTCGAGCGAATGGACTCTCGAGGCGCAAAGGCGCCACAACAATTGCGTTTGATTCGAGCACATAGAGATGCTCGTGCAGGCGAGCCCGTTGTTCTAGGCGGACAAACAATCGGTATTTATACGAGTGTTTGCCAAGAATTTGCGTTGGCTCTCATCAAACGTTGGGCAGACAGCAGTTCGCTCGAGATTGGCGCATAAACTAAACCATGCCTTTTATCTTCGCATTCGATCACAAACACCGTCGTGCACCAATGAGCATGAAAGATCTGCTCGGTGGCAAGGGTGCGAACCTCGCCGAGATGATGAGCGTATTGAAATTGCCGGTGCCGCACGGTTTCACGGTGACAACAGACGCGTGCCGGGCCTATATGAAAGGTGGCTGGCCAAAATCTCTGGACAAAGAGCTGGCCACTCACGTCGCACAGCTTGAAAAAAAGATGGGTGCCAAACTTGGCGACCCTTCAAACCCTCTTCTGGTGTCTGTGCGATCGGGTGCAAAGTTTTCGATGCCAGGCATGATGGACACGGTTTTGAATTTGGGCTTGAATGATCGCAGCGTGCAAGGTTTGGCCCAGTCGACACGCGATGAGCGCTTTGCATATGACAGTTATCGACGCTTCATCGCGATGTACGGGCGAATAGTTCTTGGCATTGACGGCGCAAAGTTTGAGCACCCATTTGAAGACGCAAAAAAATCAGCCGGCGTAACTAGTGATGCGGCTTTGTCAGCTGGTGCTTTGAAGTCGTTGTGTGAAACATTCAAATCAGTGGTCAAAGCAGAGACGGGCAAAGAATTTCCGCAAGAACCAGTCAAACAGTTGCGCGGGGCGGTCGAGGCTGTGTTTCGTTCATGGAACGGCGCGCGCGCAATTGCTTATCGTGTTCGTGAAAAAATTAGCCATGATCTTGGCACCGCGGTCAACGTGCAGGCGATGGTGTTTGGCAATCGCGACAACAACTCGGGCACGGGCGTCGGTTTTACACGCAACGCAGCGACTGGCGAAAACAAACCTTATGGCGACTATCTGATAAACGCCCAAGGCGAAGACGTTGTTGCCGGCATTCGTAACACTGAAGACCTTGATGCGCTTAAGAGACAGTTTCCAAACGTGCACAAAGAGTTGCTTGAGATTTTCGATCGACTCGAGCGTCACTATCACGACATGTGCGACACCGAATTTACGATCGATCAAGGCAAGTTGTGGATGTTGCAGACCCGAGTTGGCAAACGCACCGGTGCCGCAGCTCTGAAGATGGCAGTCGATATGACTAGCGGTTCGGGCAAGGCAAAGCGTGCTTGGAAGATCAGCAAAAAAGAAGCGCTGATGCGTGTCAATGCAGAGCACTTAGATCAGGTTTTGCATCCTCAATTCATCAACAAAGCAAAGGCATTTGCCAAAGGTTTGGCGGCTTCGCCAGGTGCGGCGGTCGGCAAGGTTTATTTCACCGCAGACGACGCCGAGGCAGCGGCAAAAAATGGTGAAGCGGTGATTTTGGTGCGCAGTGAGACGAGCCCCGAAGACGTGCACGGCATGATGGTGGCCAAGGGCATCTTGACCTCGCGTGGCGGACTCGTGAGCCACGCTGCTGTCGTTGCGCGCGGTTGGGGTACTCCGGCAGTTGTCGGTGCCGATGCGATTCAGATTGACGGCAAGATGTTTCGCGCTGGCGACGTAGTTGTTCGTGAGGGCGACGTGATTTCACTCGACGGCACGACAGGTGAGGTCATGATGGGCGCGATGCAATTGACGGCTGCTGAACCGACAAAAGAGTTTCAGACGATTCTGAAGTGGGCCGACGAAATTCGCAAGGGCAAACTTGCCGTGAGGGCCAATGCCGACACCGCCGAAGATGCGCTGAAGGCTCGCGAATATGGTGCCGAAGGCATCGGTTTGTGTCGCACCGAGCACATGTTTTTGGCCCCAGATCGACTGCCGGTCGTGCGCCGAATGATTTTGGCAAGTTCGCCTGCCGAAGAATCTGCAGCGCTCGAAGAGTTGCGCACCGTGCAAAAAGAAGACTTCGTCACTCTCTTGCGTGCGATGTCTGGTCTGCCCGTGACCGTGAGATTGTTAGACCCACCGCTTCACGAGTTTTTGCCGAATGTCGATGAACTTGAAATCAAGGCGGCGACGAGTGGTCTTGACGACCAAGAACGCAAGTTGTTGCGCGCGGCCCACGACTGGGCAGAGGTTAATCCGATGCTGGGCACTCGTGGTGTGCGTCTCGGGGTGATCAAGCCAGGTCTATATGCGATGCAGGTGCGGGCGTTGATGCAGGCAGCTGATCAAGTCGCCGATGAGGGCTATGAGCCGATCGTTGAAGTGATGATTCCCTTGACGGTGACACGCGAAGAGTTGGCAGTCGCACGATCGTGGGTTGAGGGAGTGTTGTTCGAGCACTCGACAAGACTGAAAGACAAGATCGGGCGAATCGGCAAGCGCGGCAAGAAAATTTCGCGTCCAAAAGTCACCATCGGCACGATGATCGAAACGCCGCGGGCTGCTCTGCGCGCCGACGAGTTGGCCGATCACGCCGATTTTTTCAGTTTCGGCACAAACGACTTGACGCAGATGACTTTTGGTTTTTCGCGCGACGACGTCGAGAGCCGCATGATGCCGGCTTATCTCGAGGCAGGCTTGTTGAAGCGAAATCCGTTCGAGACGATCGACCAGACGGGCGTGGGTGAGTTGGTCGAGATCGCCGCCAAGCGGGGTCGCAAGGCAAAGCGAAAGTTGAAACTTGGTGTTTGCGGTGAGCACGGTGGCGACCCAGAGTCGA
>CAYOVI010000092.1:0-6251 GCA_964407365.1 uncultured Ferrithrix sp. | reverse complement strand
TGATCGACTCGACGACACCGTCATCTTTGGCCAAAACCAAATCGGCGCCGTCTCGAGCAGCGCGAGCCTCGACACCAGTGCCGATATAAGGGGCTTCGGCGCGAATCAAAGGCACGGCTTGACGTTGCATGTTTGCACCCATCAATGCGCGGTTCGCGTCGTCATGTTCGAGAAACGGAATCAGCGCAGTTGCGATCGAGACGATCTGTTTTGGCGAGACGTCGATGAAGTCAACTTCTGCGGGCGTCACATAACCGATGTCGGTTGTCGCACCGAAGAAACTTTCTGCCTCAAGCATCTTCTTTAGGTCTTCCAAACTTGCTGCTTGCGGTGAACGGCGCACGAGCACCTTCTCATCGCGCAAACGACCGTCAGGCAAAATCGGGGTGTTGGCCTGCGCTACGACATAATTCTCTTCTTCGTCGGCGGCCATGTATTTGATTTCATTGGTGACGATGCCGCCGCGCACGCGTCGATATGGCGTTTCAATAAACCCAAACGGGTTAACCCTTGCATATGTCGATAGTGCGCCAATGAGACCGATGTTCGGGCCTTCGGGGGTCTCGATTGGGCACATGCGGCCATAGTGCGAAAAGTGAACGTCGCGAACTTCGAAACCTGCTCGTTCTCGACTCAAACCGCCCGGGCCGAGAGCCGAAAGTCGGCGTCGATGGGTCAGACCCGACAACGGGTTGACCTGATCCATGAATTGAGACAACTGAGAAGTGCCGAAAAACTCTTTGATCGCAGCCACAACCGGGCGAACGTTGATCAAAGTCTGTGGCGAAATCGCCTCAGAATCTTGGGTCGTCATGCGTTCACGAACCACACGCTCCATTCGCGAAAGACCGATTCGCACCTGGTTCTGAATCAATTCGCCCACCGATCGAATACGACGGTTGGCAAAGTGATCTTGGTCGTCGAGACGATAGCCCGGCTCTTGTTTGACCAGATGCAACATATAACTGATCGTCGCCAAAACTTCGCAACGGCTCAAAACGTCTTGATCGTCTGTTGGCAGATCAAGCTTGCCGAGTTCAGGCCCGACTTTGAGACCAAACATTTCTTGAATCTTTTTGAGTTCACCACCAAGTTTGCGATTCAACTTGTAGCGACCGACGCGCGACAAGTTGTAGCGCACACCAAAGAAAGCCTGCTCAAAATACACTCGCGCAGCCTCGACGTTTTGTGGCTCGCTTGGACGCGCGCGCTTATAAATTTCTAGCAGCGCTTCTTCTCGGGTTGGGGCAACGACTTTCTCGCGACGCCACTGATCTTCGAGGAAATCGAAATAATTGACAAATCGATCGATAAAACCGGGGGCGTTCAATTCGTCATAACCAAGTGCGCGAATGATCGTGAAGATTCCCATGCGACGCTTTCGCGCGACACGAGTGCCCGCAGTCACTTCTTTGCCTGGCTTCTGCTCGACATCGAACTCGAGCCACTCACCACGACTCGGATGAATGGTTCCCTTTACGAGTTGATACTTTGACAGATTGCGCAAACGAAATCGCTCACCTGGTTCAAAGATCACGCCCGGAGATCGCACCAACTGGCTGACAACAACACGCTCGGTGCCGTTGATGATGAAGGTGCCTTTGTCGGTCATCTTTGGGAAATCACCGATGAAAACCGTCTGCTCTTTGATTTCGCCTGTTGGTCGATTCAAGAACTTAGCCTTGACGAACTTCGGCACCGAATATGTCATGTCACGATCGCGACACTCTGCTTCGGTAAATTTTGGCTTTGGGTTCAGATCTGCGTCGTCTGGGTCGAACGTAAGTTCAAGCTGCAAGTCATCGCTTACACCTTTAACCGGAGAAATATCTTCAAAGACCTCTTTCAACCCCTCAGTAAGAAACCACTCGAAACTCTCGCGTTGAACGCCGATCAAGTTTGGAATTTCTATTGCATCTGTAAGAGTTGCGAACGAATAACGTTCGCGTGCATTAGCACGAAGGGCCACGAGTGTACTCCTAGGGTTAAAAATTGGCAAGCAGAAAAATTACAGTGAAATGCCCGCTAAGAAATTTGTTTGAATCACTCAAAGGGCATTGCACGGCGACCTACGAGCCTATCGGTGAATGCCTGAAACTCAGCAACCCGCAGGTCGAAATGCGATTGTCAAGTCGCCTGGGAGACCCAGGCGCCATGACCGATGTCTTTAGGCGAGTTCGACTGTCGCGCCGGCCTCTTCGAGCTTGGCTTTTGCCTTGGCGGCATCGTCCTTGCTGGCCTTTTCCAAAATTGGCTTTGGTGCGCCGTCGACGAGATCTTTGGCTTCTTTGAGGCCAAGTTGGGTCAACTCGCGAACCGCCTTGATAACGGCAATTTTCTGTGCTCCGCCGTCTTTCAAGATGACTGTGAACTCGTCTTTTTCTGCGCCTGCCTCAGCTGCTGGTGCTGCAGCACCTGCTGCCGCAACTGCCACCGGGGCTGCTGCTGTCACGCCGAACTTCTCTTCGAATGCCGACAGAAGCTCTTTGAGTTCGAGAACCGTGAGTTCTGAGATTCCGTCAAGAATCTGATCTTTTGTTAGTGCCATTGCTTTTCTCCTTTTATTTGTTTCGTAATTGTTTTGCTGATTTGAATAAATTTTTACGCCGCTTCTCGTTGTTCAACGAGAGCCTTGAGGGCATATGCGGTCTTACGCGGCAAAGCAGCAAACATGTTTGCTGTTTTTGTCAGCGGTGCCTGCAACATTCCGGCGAGTTGGGCCAACATGACTTCGCGCGGTGGCAGGTCTGCGAGTGCCTTAAGCTCTTTTGCGCTCAGGGCTTTGCCTGCGACCACGCCACCCATGAGCACCAACATCGGGTTTTCTTTTGAATGGGTCTTGAGCACTTTTGCCACGGCCGAAGCATCACCGTTTACGAATGTGATCGCAGCCGGTCCCTTCAAGAACTGCTCTAGTTCGGCATAACCAGACTCACGAGCCGCAAATCGAGCCAGCGTGTTTTTGTAGACCTTGTATTCTCCACCGAGTGGTCGAAGTGCACGTCGCAAAGTTGCCAACGAACCGACCGACAAACCACGATATTCGGTGATTATTGCGGCGTTTGACTTGGCGAGTTTTTCACTCACCTCTTTTACAACCGCGATTTTTTCTGCGCTTGCCTTTGCCATTTTTCGATACTTTCTGAATTGACAATGCTTGGGTGCTCAACGCAGAGCGGAACAACCCGGCGCGAAGATTCGCGACCAAATTCGTTCACCTCGTTTGGCGAACCAACGACTGGTTCATTATCTGATCAATTTTGTCTTTTTCAAGACACGATTTTTCAGACCAAATTTCTGCGGTGAGCAACACTCACATTGCTGTGATTGTTGCTTGATTCGTTACTAACGAAAACTAACGATATCGGGCGCTAAACCAACTTGCCAACGTCAAGCCAACCACGATTCGTTACCCCGCAAGAAACTCGCGCCAACATGGGGCCGACCATTCAAAAAACGACCCTTGTGGTCTGGAAAAAACTGGTCGTAAATATGCCAAAATCTCGCCTGCAACTCGGCATCTTGATCTGAGCCAACCCACTGAGATTTGCGACGTTGCCAACCCTCGATTGATGCCTCGAGAATCTCAGCTGGGGTATTTCGAACAAATTTGAAACCACGCTCAATCACCTTGTGATACCAGTCCAAATTGCGTATTTCCGAAACTTGCAGAGACTCTGAAAGGGTCAGCATGCGACCAGTTTTCGAATCTGCAAATCTCTGCAGAATAAACACGTCGGTCGAATAAAAGAGTGTCGAAACCTGCCAAATCAAGGCCTGGTTCGTGATTACACGCAGTTTGCCGCTCAAGGCCGAAATATGGTCGAAGCCCAGATTCGTCGAAATACACATTGAACACTCGCTCGCCAAAAAAATGTCGGCAGCCTCGGTGCGTTTGCCCGAGGTCGCATAATCAACAACTAGGGGCGATCGTGATTCAAAAGCTCGTTCAACTTTTGCGCCCATTCGCACGACTTGCACGCCCATCGAAGCGAACTTCTCGGCTACCTGCAGATAGTCATTGACATCTTGATTGCGATACAGCTCTTTGTCGCTGCGTAAATGAGTGTTTGCCTGCAAGATGTCGCTCTTATAGGCACCATCGCGCACCATGAGAGCGATGAACTCTTTGTTCGTGTCGATGCCAATTTGTCGGACGTATTGGCTTGCAGAGTCACGATCTAATTCGGGCAACCTAAGTTTGCTGCCGACACGCTCTAGCAAAGTAAGTCGAATTTCAGATTCGATCTGATGTCGCTCAGCCCCGGGCAACTTTTCAGACCAAGCGGCGATCAACTCAATAAAACGCGAACGATGAATCTTGATTTGTGACTCGACAAAGTCGAGCATGAACTTATTGCTGACTTTGACACTTTCTTTGAGATACCAAAAGTCAAATTGCCTCGACTTGGGTCGCGATTCTCTGATTCGCAGATAATGCTGCGATACAACGGTTAGTGGGCCGATCTCGTCGGCAGGCAAATTTCTGAACCTGATGGTTGCTAGCGGTCTTATCACTCGTATAAAGACCGCAACGACCAAAGCCGGACCAGCCAGCAATAGATCTGTTGGTGACAATTTTTTGGATCGGCGCATTTCTTTGCCGATCAGCTCACAGAATAAATTTTCTGTCTAGCGAATCTTTACTCGCCAGACACAAGCGCCGGGTCGATTTTCACGCCTGGGCCCATGGTCGATGAAACCGAAACCTTCTTGATATATCGACCTTTGGCCGCAGCCGGTCGAGTTCGATTGAGTTCGTCGAGCACGGCCGTGACGTTCAACGCCAAAGCTGAGGCCTCGAAGCTCACCTTGCCAACTGGAATATGCACGTTTCCATATCGGTCAGTGCGAAATTCAACCTTGCCACCCTTGAACTCGCCAACTGCGCGAGCAACGTCTGTGGTCACTGTGCCGGTTTTTGGGTTCGGCATCAGACCTCGTGGCCCAAGAGCTCGACCCAACTTGCCAACTAGTGGCATCATGTCGGGTGTAGCAATTGCGATGTCGAAATCCATTTTGCCTTTTTCAATCTCGGCGGCGAGATCGTCGCTACCCACGATGTCGGCACCAGCTTCGCGTGCTTGCTTTGCGGCTTCACCAGCGGCGAAAACTGCGATTCGCACAGATTTGCCCGTGCCCGAGGGCATAGACACAGTGCCTCGAACACTCTGCTCTGTTTTGCGCGGATCCAGGCCCAAGCGAACCGACAACTCAACAGTTTCGTCAAACTTCGCCTTGGCCAACGACTTGACCTTTGCTACAGCATCTGCCGTTGTGTGCAAGGTTTCGCGGTCATAAGACGCAACCGCATTGCGATAGTTCTTGCCACGACTCTTATCTGGATTGGTTTTATCTTTTGGCATTTTGCCTCCCTCGTTGTTGACCCGACCGGATGAGGTTTTTCCGAATCAGAGTGTTTGATTATTTCTTAGTTCACCCGACGACAGTCAAGCCCATTGAACGGGCCGTGCCACGGACTTGTTGTTTGGCAGCTTCAAGATCATTTGCATTTAGGTCTGGCATCTTGATTTTGGCTACTTCTTCAACATCTTTTTCGGTCACCGAACCTGCGACGTCTTTGCCTGGGTTGCTCGAGGCTTTTTCAAGACCCGCTTTTTGGCGCAACAAAACCGGGGTCGGCGGTGTCTTAAGGATGAACGAAAACGAGCGATCCTCAAATATGGTGATTTCAACGGGCACCACCGTGCCGCTTTGCGACTCAGTGGCTGCGTTGTATTGCTTGACGAAATCCATGATCTGAATGCCATGTGGTCCGAGTGCGGTGCCAACTGGTGGCGCAGGCGTGGCTTTGCCAGCCGGAATCTGAATTTTGACCACTGCTTTAATTTCTTTTTTTGCCATGACGGTTCTTTCTTTGTAGATCTCTTAGAGTTTGGCCACTTGGCTGAAGTCCATTTCGACGAGAGTCTCTCGACCGAAAATGTTGACTAGCACTTTCAGCTTCATGTGGTCGGCGTTGATTTCAGCGACTTGACCCGAGAAGTCTGCGAATGGGCCTTCCTTTACGCGAACACCCTCGCCAACTTCATAATCGAGTTTTGGTGCCTTGCGTTTTGGCGCTTCTTTTCCGTCACCCTTTGCCGACAAGAACGTTGCGACTTCTTTGCGTGAAAGTGGTGCAGGAGTCTTACCTTTTTGACTCTGGCCGACGAAACCGGTGACACCTGGGGTATTGCGAATGCAGAACCAAGTCTCGTCATCCATCTCGCAACGCACCAGCAAGTAAC
>CAYOVI010000091.1:0-6358 GCA_964407365.1 uncultured Ferrithrix sp. | reverse complement strand
CGCCGCAAGAATAAGACCAGTTCTCTTGAGTCCGCGAGGGATTGTAATTTTCATCGGACTTGTGTCACTCAAAAGACGGATGATTTTGGGATGTATTCGTCGATGCGGCGAAGATGGAAAAAGAACAAATTCATAGTTGCTTTTTTCAAACTGTTCTAGCCAGCGTGCAGTGTGCACACTGTCTGCCATAGCGACTATCAGGATCTTTTTCATTCTTTAAACACCAAATCCTGGGCGAGGATTGAAAAATCGCGAACGAACTCCTGCCAAGTGCCTTTTGAAATGACTAGTTCTCGACCAGCTTGACCAGCAACTTTCCTCTTAGCACTATCGGCAAGAAGCTCGGCAACCCCAGCAACGAAAGATTCATCAAGATCACGATAGGTAACTGCCGATGAGCCATTTGAATAGCTGATCATTCCATGCAACGGGGTCGAAACAACGGGAATACCACATGACATTGATTGCAAAACTCGCCCAGGCAACACACAGTGGGTCACGAGCGATGGAACAAATGTGTTGACCGAAACGTCAGCAAGACAGATATAACTTCTCAACTCATCAAAGTTGACAAACGGTGTCATGACGACACTTTCTTCTAGATTGAGCCGCGCAATTGTTTGACGAATTGACGGCTCTGCTTCGCCACTGCCGACTATCAAGAGGCGTGTATCAGGGTTTTGGCGCAAATATTGGGCAAACAGTTCGATGAATTTCTCTAAGCCGGCAAACCGATAAAGAGTGCCGCGAAAAAACACGATTTTTTGGTTTGGTTTGATGTTTAACGAAAGAGCCAGGTCGTTATCTCGGGGAGTCGGTTTGAACTTCTCTAAATCAAGTCGCGGAAAGTCGATAGAAATCTTCTCTGCTGATGCACCTAGGGCAATGCAATAATTTTTGAGGGCTTCATTGTGCGCAGAAATATGGGCAACATTTCGATAGATATATCGCTCTGCCCACTTGACCAAAGTCTTGAATTTTGTCTCACGCAAAAGATGGGCTACGTCTATTGCCCGAAAAATCACAGGTACGCTCAAAATTTTCGCAAGAAAAACAGTTTGCCAGCCATTTGTCGGCACACCATAAAGCACGACGACATCAATCTTGCGTCCGCGCACTGTTCGAACGAACAGCGGGACAAAAGTGAAAGTTGCAAAAAGACGCCTGAATACTCCCGAAAATACGCCTCCAGGCGTAAAGACATCGATCTTTGAGCCTGGATGAGCACGCGTCTGGTTGAACGATCGAGTAGTTCTGAGACTGAAGCGTCCGTTTCTGGGGTCTTGTTTCGAAAACTCTGGAAAGTCTATGAATGTAACTTCATGACCCGCTAGCGAGAGCAACTCAGGTATGTCATGAATCTCATAGACCACCTTTTCGCGCCAATTAACTTCATGTACAAATAAAAAACGCATCTAACGCTATTTGAACCACACACGCTGATTCACATAATCGATATATTCCGTCACAATTTTCAAAACTCGCCACGAAAAATCAGCCACTAGATAGTCGGCCACTATTGCAGGAGTTGCATTGATTTGATGATGACCACAGGCAATCTCAACTGCCGAAATCAAACTTTGCGAATCGCTACCCGACAACACAAGAGTTCCAACGTCTGTGCCTTCGGGTCTTTCGTGTGACTCTCTCAACGTAACTGCAGGAAACCCGAGCAGCGAAGCCTCTTCGGTTAAAGTTCCGCTGTCTGAAATCACGCACATTGCTGAGCGTTGCAACTTGATGTAATCAAAAAACCCGAAGGCGTCGACGAAGTGTATATTTGCAGAAACTTCAAGCGAAGCAGACTTCAAACGCTCACGAGTGCGCGGATGGGTGGAAAAGACCACCGGTAAATTGAATTTCGTGGCGAGAGATTCAATCGATGAGACAAGTTTCGCAAATTTTTGAGGGTTATCGACGTTTTCCTCTCGATGCAAACTAACCAGAAAGAACTTCTTATCATTGAGATTCAATTTGCTCAAAACCACTGAAGCGTCAATCTGGGAAGAATAGAAATCAAATACTTCTTTCATTGGCGAGCCAACACAGAAAACACGGTCAATGGGCAGGCCCTCTGCCAAAAGGTTCTGTTTGGCGTGTTGCGAATAGGTCATATTTACATCGCTTGTGTGGTCAACAATTCTGCGATTTATCTCTTCGGGAGTTCGATCATCAAATGCCCGATTGCCAGCCTCAAGATGAAACACCGGAATCTGCCTGCGCTTGGCAGCAATAACACCAAGAGCACTGTTGGTATCACCCAAAACCAGCACCGCATCTGGTTTAACTTTCTCAAGAACCTCATCTGTCTGCTCGAGAACCTGGGCCACCGATTTCATCGCAGAATCGCCAGCCACTTTCAAAACAAAGTCGGGCTGGCGAATCTTCATCTGCTCGAAAAAGACAGCGTTCAGTTGCTCTGAATAATTTTGGCCCGTGTGAACAAAAATATGATCTGTAAATTGATCAAAGAGTGGTATCACTCGACTGAGTTTGATCAGTTCGGGTCGTGTACCCACAAGAGTCAAAACCCTCTTCGCCTCTTCACTCATAAATTATTTGGTCCTTGCAGAAATCCGAGAGCATTTTGTCCCAATTGTTGATTGTAAATCCGGTGGCTTGCTGAAACTTCTGTGAATTGAGACTTCGGTCAATTTTCACCGTTGAATCTGGCGTCACTTTGATTTGCAGGTCTAAAAGAGCGTTTAATTTGTTGATGATTTCAAGTTTACTAATCGGTTGCGAAGAAACGTGAAACAGCCCCGTGAGCAATGAATCTCTCTGAAGAAGATTTGCGATCACTTTGGAGAGCTCATAGGTGGTCAGGCCGGAATAGATCGCATGACTATAGCCATTTATTTGTTTTCCTCTTTGGCTCAACACCCACTCGATGAAACTTTTCCGCACTGTCAACTCACGGCCGACGTGAGATGTGCGCAGCGTAAGATTTTTCGAGTCGTTTATTTCACCCTTTAACTTCGACTGTCCATAAATATCTACAGGGTCAGCGTCATCACTCTCGCAATAATCTCCTTTTTTGCCCGAGAAAACGCAGTCGGTGCTGATATGCAATAAACGAACACCACGATCATTGGCAAACTTTGCGAGTTGATGCGGAAACTCGGCGTTTATCTGCATCATTTGTTTCTCGGTCACATTTGTGTTTCGCTGTTTGATCAAACCAATGCAATTAATGACCAAATCAAACTGTTCTACATCAAAAATCTTTTTGAGTGAGTCAACTTGTGCGACATCAATATTGTCGATCCACTTATCTTGATGCAGAAATTTTGCTAGCGGCGACGCAATGCTCATTGTCTCGCGAGTGGTGCCATGAACATCAAAAGATTCGCCCAAAACTCGAATCAACATGTGTCCCAGCAGCCCACCCGCGCCAAGAACGCAAACTTTCATTAATGAACCGTCAAGTCACCTGACAAATTTTTACGGAGAAACACCTCGACTTCTTCAGCGGTCATTAGAAAATGCTCAGAACTCAGTTCATCGAAGTCAAATTTCGTTGCCTGTACTGGCTTGGAGACCTCAGGAAGAATTGATTTGATGGCGAAATAATCACCGCGCGAAATCGTGCGAAGCGACTCTTCTTGCGAAACCAGAACTTCATGCAATTTCTCGCCGGGTCGCACACCAGTTTCTTTGATATCGATCTTCTTTTTGCCCAAAAGCGCATTAACGACATCGACGATCCGGGCCGCTTTGATCTTTGGAATGTATGTCTCGCCGGCCTCGGCGAACTGCATCGCTTCAAAAACCGTGTCTACGGCCTGGTTTAGGGTCAACAAAAATCTCGTCATTTTCTTGTCGGTGATTGTTATCGGCCCGCCAGCATCAATTTGGTCGAGAAACAGTGGAACCACCGAGCCGCGAGAAGCCAAAACATTGCCATAACGCACGGCGACAAACCTTGATTTCGGACAGTCGATATTTGCGGTCAGAAATATTCGCTCTTGAATCGCTTTCGTCATGCCCATCACGTTTGTTGGTTTGCATGCTTTATCGGTTGAAATTGCGACAACGGTCTCGATATTCAATCGCAATTCTTTGATCGCACGAACGATGTTTTCAGCGCCTTCGATATTCGTGCGTACAGCCTCGTATGGAAAATATTCGCACGCAGGCACCTGCTTCAAAGCTGCAGCGTTGAACACGATGTCGACGTTTGTCATGGCTTGGGCGACTGAGTGAAAATCTCTTACGTCACCAATTTTGAACTGCAGGGTTCGTTCGAAGTTGTGATACATCACTTCTTCTGTCACCGAGCGTCGGTTCAAATATTCCATTCGCATTTCGTGTTGTTTGGCCTCGTCTCGACTGAAAACAACAACGCTTTGAGGAGTGCCCATTTGACCGGACAAAATTCGCCTTGTGAGAACCTTGCCCAGCGAGCCGGTGCCCCCAGTAATCAAAACACGCTTATTGTCGAGATACATCGATGGTTACCTTCGGTACAAATTGAGGCCCATACGGCCAATAATTAAAGGTTATCGGCAATCACCGACGCCACAGTCAAAGCTGTAAACCGCACCTTGTGTGCGTAATTCTCGCAGTAATGACGTCGAGCATTTTGAACCAAATCAGAATTCCACCAACGCTCAATATCTGACCAAATTTCTGTTACATGCTGCGCGGCCTCAACTGGTGAGTGAAACAAAATCTTTGCTTCGGCCAGACGCCCATAAACGCTGCTGGCACGATCATTTAGGCTGACAAAATTCGAGTCCCACAGTGCGATCGTCGGAAAATTGTTCATCAAATTAGATGGGATAGTTGTTTCGTTATAGGTGACCACTGCCAATCGAGACTGACTCAATCGCTGATCAAGACTCATTCCACCAGGATCAATCGCCACACTCGAAGAGAAAATACCTGCCATTTGCTCGGCTGCAACGCGAGCAGGTTTTCTGGTTGCGCTGGCGTTCTTCGGACGCACAATGGTCTGCGATGAAACTCTTTCTGGTAAAGCCGACAAAAACGAGTCCAGAAATTGAACATAATTACTGTTGGTCTGAACCCCAAGCATGCCGTAGATGTCAGAATTGCGAGTCACCGGACCAAGGACAATCAGCAAATTACCTTTAGTTTCTGGCTTAAACTCACCCATCGGCATCTGAACGCAGCAGGCTTTGCTTTTGTGGCTCGGTGAGACTGCGGCCCAAGATAAGAAATTGTCCACCACCGAGAGTTCATAGTCTTCGCTCCAACTGACGAATCGGCTGACGCCGTAGCCGCCACCATGCTGGCCAGAGAACAGTTTGGTTTTGCCTTGGGCAACGAAATTTGCGCACCAAAGCTTGAACTGCTCGCTGCGATGCAAAAGCGTGTTGGTGAATATTGCTCGCGGCGGTTTTTCTAAAATGTTTTCATTGAATGTTTGCATCGAAAGCTCGTTGAAACCTTCTAGATAAACAGTGGGCAGATGATGCGAGACTGAGCTAGCCAAAAACTCTTGGAAACCTACATCGGTGCTTTTTGACAACTGAATTTGTTCGCGCAGGCTTGCGTCAACTGGCTGAGAAGTCAATTTGGCCGAAAATCGCCACAACCGGGGCAGCATGCCAAGACGCAGATGCATCGCCACCAAAGCCGACCGTGACTGGGTCACACCTGCCAAAACAACACGTGGTCGGGGCGAAAGTTTTGCCAAAATTGATTCAAGTTTTGATTTCGCACTTTGGCTCGGCAAACCAAAATTGATAACCGAACGATATTTGGACAACTCAATATTTTGCTCTGGGGAAGAAATCAAATTTTCGAGTCGATCTGACTTAGAGACAAATTTGAAGGCCTCACAATAAGCGATGTGATTCCAGATATCGGTGGCAAAAAGAAGTGACGCCTCATCATGGGTGACTGGCAACAACTCTTGCCACTTGACATCGAGACGTAAATATGGCGTCGGGCCATGAAGTCGAAGAACTTCGCTTGCAACCTTCCAGCGCAGATACCAAACTTGTGCAAACTGCAAAAACCAAGCGCCACAGATAATCCGCCAATATCTCTCGGGCTGGTTAGTGCCATGCACACGGTTCAGTTCACCAACAAGTCTTTGAAAGACAGACTCGCTAATCGACCTAAAATTTGCAAACTCGACATCGTCGACTCGCGACAAAATCTCAGGTGATTTGACGAGGGTTATTTCAATAGACGGATCGTTAACAAAGACTTTTCCATCTAGGCCAATTCCATCGATGACCACAACAGAATTGGAATCTCGCCAAAGCTCTGGAAACGGACCTGTAACAAGATGCGTCTGGGTCACAAAACCACCTATAGAGATTGATTAATCAAGTGGAGACGATGGGAGTCGAACCCACGACCCCCTGCTTGCAAAGCAGGT